>QGUP01000491.1 GCA_003242505.1 Bacillota bacterium | reverse complement strand
CCCGGCAAAGTCAATCGGGCGGTCCGAAGTGGTCCATGCCATCCTCTCCCTCACTTCGGCCGGTTCGCTGCGAACACCAGCGGCGGGCCGTGCACGACGGCACCTGCACGAGGAGCGGGAGGTCGGCAGCGCCTCCCGGGTCCTGCGGGCGTAGGTCAGCTCCGCCAGGGACAGCGGTTCTGGCTTCGGACGGGCGGCTCCATGCCCGTCGGCAGCACATCGCCGCCCGGCCGTCTCCTGGCCGCTGTTCTCGCCTCCAAAGCGGAGGCGCCGGGCTGAGCCCGGCGCGTCGTCAGTAGACGATCGGGTTCCCTTCCTCGTCGTAGACCGGGTACTCCGGCGGCTGGAAGTTTGTTTCGACCTGGTCCCACCAGCCGGACGACCTCAGCAAGTTCAGGACCCAGTGCCAGTATTCCGGCCACCTGGCCATCTCGGGCCGCGGGTGATCCGAGTAGCCGAATTGGTAGACCGACTCGCGGCCTTCTTCAACGGACCGTTGCTGGTCCCGCGGCATGTCAGGTGGCCACTGGGCCTGGACCGTGCCATCGTCGCCCAGTTCAATCCGCCCGACCTCGCGGCCAGCCTTGAGGAGGCGCCACGTCAGGCTCATCGCTCCCTTACCCCCTCTTGCGAGTTCCCACGCAAGGGCCGTCTGCTCGGAATCCATCCGCACCGCCTGGGCCGGGTTCTTGAACAGTCACTCCAGGGCCGTTACCGGTCGCAACCTTCCCGTTCCCCGGGGTGCGAACCGAACGGAGCCTCTCGTCCGACCTGCCGGGCCAGTTTACCCTCCAGCCGGGCGAGGCGGTGGCGCAGCTCCGCCACCTCCCGGACCCACCGGGGGTCCGGCACCCCTCCCAGCCCGGCCAGCAGCCGCTGGCGCTGGAGCCGCTCCAGGGCAGCCTGGGCCACCTCCCGGGCCCGGGGGTAGTCCCGGGCCCGGTGCTCGTAGTACTTGGCCAGCTCCACGCAGGCCTCGTAGCTGTACCTGCCCTCGTGAGCCAGGAGTTGCCAGTGTACCAGGGCCTTGTCGTACCAGGCGAGGCGCTTGTAGGCCACAGCCAGAAGGCGGTGACCGGCAGCCACGTAGGGTCCAGGGAGCCCCCGGTCCAGGGCCGCCTCCAGGACTCGGGCGGCGGCGAGAGGCTCCCCCAGTTCCAGAAGCCACCGGCCCATGGCCAACAGTTCGGCTCCGGTGAGGGGCACCCCGCCCGGGGCTGCCGCCATGGGGTCGGCGGCCGCCTGCCCCAGATACCCGGCCAGGGCCACAAGGGAGAGGATGTCGAGGCGGTTATGCTCCAGCACCGGCTCCAGGGGGGCCGCAGTGCCGCTGCGCAGGTATTCGAAGTAGAGCCGGGGAATCTGCTCGCCCGGGATGTCCCCGTCCCGGTGCTCCCCCAGGACCGCCGCCTCCAGGTCTACCAGCCGGCAGGAGGCCACCACGTCCCGCCAGAGCCGTCGGGCCGGGTAGAGGAGGTCCAGGTGGGGAATCTCCGCCGGCCGCTGCCGCTGCAGCACCAGCCGGCTCGTCAGGACCGGCCAGTCGAAGCTCTTGCCGTTGAAGGTCACCAGGGCGGAGGCCTCCGAAAGCTCAGTGGCCAGGGCATGGAGGAAGGCAGGCTCCTCGGGGTAGTCCCGGAGGAAGAACTGCCGGATCCGGAAGCCGCCGCCGACAAACCGGCCGACCCCGGCAAGGAAGATCGCCGTCCCCGCGCCCCGCTCCAGGCCTGTGGTTTCGGTGTCGAAGAAGGCCGCCCGGGTGGGGTCAAAGTCTGCCCAGAGGGGATGCCGGCCGACCCGCTCCCAGCCCCGGCCGGGCACCGCCAGGACCTCCGCCAGGGGCACCCGCCCCCGGCGCTGGTCCAGGGGGTACCAGGTCTCCACGCAGAAGGCGGGGCCGTAGGGGGTGGGGAGGAGCCGGCCGGCGATCCGGCTGCCCGGGAGGTGGGCGCGGTCGGCTGCGGAAGATCCACAGGGGCCGGGCGCAGGGCACGAGGCGGGGGCCGGTTCTGCCGCCCCTACCCGCTCTGAAGGCGCCCCGGCCGCGTTTGGGGCCGGCTCCGACCGGGATGCCGGCCGCCGGGGGCCTGCCGCCCGCATCAGGCGCAGCCGAAACCGGAGGCCCATCGGCCTTCCCCCCCTTTCCCCAATTGGGGGCCACCCTTTCCCACTTGGGCGCCATCCCTTTTTTCCATTGGGTCCTTTTCTTTTCCTACCGTTTCTTT
>QGUP01000490.1 GCA_003242505.1 Bacillota bacterium | reverse complement strand
GGCCTCCTACTGTGTCGGCGCCTTCTTCGTCCTGGGCGTCAGCGCCTACCATCTGCTCCGCCGGCAGCACCTGGACCTGATGCGGACGAGCTTCAAGGCCGGCCTCGCCCTGGCCCTGGTCGGCACCATCGGCGTGGCCGTCTCCGGCCACTTCAACGGCCAGATGGTGGCGGCAAAGCAGCCCACCAAGTTCGCCGCGATGGAGGCCCTGTGGGAGACTCAGTCCGGTGCGCCCTTCTACCTGCTGGTGGTGCCGGATGAGAGCGCCGAGCGGAATGCGGTCCAGGCCTTGCCGGTGCCCAAGCTGACCAGCTGGCTGGCCACCGGCGACGTGAACGCCGAGGTGAAGGGCCTGAAGGAGTTTGCGCCCGAGGATCGGCCGCCGGTAGGCCTCGTCTTCTGGAGCTTCCGGTTGATGATCCTCCTCGGCCTGTACATGCTGGCGATGGCCGTCATCGGCTGGGTCCTGCTGCGTAAGGGCCGGCTGGAGCAGAGCACCCGGTACCTCCGGTGGCTCCCCTACTCCATCCCGGTGCCCTACATCGCCATCAACCTGGGCTGGATGGTGGCGGAGGTCGGCCGCCAGCCCTGGACGGTCTACGGGCTCATGCGGACCGCCGACTCCGTCTCGCCGGTCCCTGCCGGCACCGTGCTGCTCTCCCTTGCAGTCATCACCGTGGTCTACACCCTGCTGATCGGAACCGACATCTACCTGCTGGCGCGGTACGCCCGGAAGGGGCCGGAGGCGCTGCCGGAGCTGGGGCAGCCCGCTGCGGCCCAGCCGGGCGAGGTGGCGGCGGGAGCGTGAGGCGGTCTCCCCCTCCCCCGCCCCGCCGCCCCATTCCCCGCATGCGGAGGATCTCCCGGACGAGGAGGCACGGCCATGTCCGAGGTCTTGCTCCCTACCATCTGGTTCTTCCTGTGGGGCCTCTTGTGGGCCATCTACTTCGCCCTGGACGGGTTTGACCTGGGCGCGGGCATCCTGGCGGGCCTGGCGCGCCGGGACGATGAACAACTCCTCCTGATCCGCTCCCTGGGCCCGATCTGGGACGGCAACGAGGTCTGGGTCATCACCGCCGGCGGCGTCACCTTCGCCGCGTTCCCGAAGCTCTACGCCACCATGTTCAGTTCCCTCTACCTGCCCCTGATCATCATCCTCCTGGGGCTGGTCCTCCGGGCCGTGGCCATCGAGTTCTACAACCTGGACGACGCCCCGGGCTGGAAGCGGTTCTGGGCCCGGGTTCTCGCCGGCGCCAGCCTGGTCGTGGCCCTGCTCTTCGGCGTCGCCTTCGGCAACATCTTCCAGGGCGTACCGCTCGATGCCGAGGGTTACAAGGTCACCCTCCTCACCCTGCTGAACCCCTACGGGCTCCTCACCGGCGTGCTCTTCGTGCTGGCCTTCCTCTATAACGGCGCCGCCTGGCTGGCCCACAAGGCTGCGGACGAGGACCACCGGCAGCAGGGGCTCGCCCTGGCCAGCCGTCTCTGGCCCTGGTTCTTCGGCGTCGCCGGGCTCTTCCTGGTCGCCACCCCCTTCGCGACCCGGCTCGTGGAGAACTACCTGGCTGCTCCGATCCTCTTTATCATCCCGCTGGCGGCGGTGGGGCTCCTTATCGGGTCCTTCGCCCAGATCCGCCGGGGCCAGCCCACAGCAGCCCTGATCACCGGGTCTCTCACGGTGCTGGTCACCGTGATGGCGGCCATCGTCGGCCTCTACCCCGACATGTTCCCCTCGAGCATCGACCCGGCGTACAGCGTCACCGCCTTCAACGCCGCCAGCAGCCCCTACACCCTGCGGCTGATGCTCCTGGTCGCGGTGATCTTCCTGCCCGTGGTGCTGGTCTACCAGGCCTGGGCCTACAGGCTCTTCGGCCGGAGCCGCTCCGGCGTGGAGGTCGGGTACTGAGCCGGATGGCTCCTAAAACGATGGGACCGCCCCCGGCCCGAAGCCGGCGGGCGGTCCCGTTTCGCTTCATTGTCCCAGCCGCCGCCGGAGGGCGGCAGTGAACCGCTCCGGATCCGCGGGGCTAAGCCCGTAGGTCACCCGGCCGGCCCGGACCAGGACCAGCGGCTGGGTCCGGGTGGCGTACAGTCGGAGGTTGGGGGCAACCTCTTTCCAGCGGAAGTCCCCCCACAACAGGCCGGGCATGCCTACCCCCCACAGCCGCCAGGGGCGACCCCCCGGGGCTACAACGGTCACCTCGGTGATGGACCGGTAGGGGATGCG
>QGUP01000489.1 GCA_003242505.1 Bacillota bacterium | reverse complement strand
GCTGTGGGCTCAGGTCGTAGGGCTCCGGTTCTGGCCTCAGGTCGGCGGCCCCGACGAGCCACCGACCTGAGGCCAGAACCGGAGCCCTACGACCTGAGCCCACAGCCTGAGCCCATGTGACCCCATGTGGTAAGGAGGCCGAAGCGGCATGCGCGATCTGGTGATCCTCGGTACCGGGCCCGCCGGCCTGACCGCGGCCCTCTACGCCGCCCGGGCCAACCTGCGGCCCCTGGTGGTGGAAGGGCATGAGCCCGGCGGCCAGCTGACCATGACCACCACGGTGGAGAACTTCCCGGGCTTTCCCGACGGGATCCTCGGCCCTGAGCTGATGGACAACATGCGCCGGCAGGCCGAGCGCTTCGGGGCCGAGTTCCGCCCCGGCAAGGCGGTGGGGGTCGACTTCTCCGACCCCCAGGTGAAGAAGATCTTCCTCGACGACGGCGAGACCCTGGAGGCCCGGGCGGTGATCATCTCCACCGGCGCCTCGGCCCGGCTCCTGGGGCTGCCCCGGGAGAGGGAACTCATCGGCCGGGGGGTCTCCACCTGCGCCACCTGCGACGGCTTCTTCTTCACCGGCAAGAAGGTCGCGGTGGTGGGCGGCGGCGACAGCGCCATGGAGGAAGCCCTCTTCCTCACCCGGTACGCGGCGGAGGTGACGGTGATCCACCGCCGGGACCAGCTCCGGGCGTCGAAGATCATGCAGGAGCGGGCCCGGTCCCACCCGAAGATTCGGTTCATCTGGAACACCGTGGTGGAGGAGCTCCTGGGCGAGGAGCACCTGACCGGCGTCCGGCTCCGGAACGTCAAGACCGGTGAGGTCTCGGAACTCGCGATTGACGGCCTGTTCATCGCCATCGGCCACGAGCCCAACACCGGCTTCCTCAAGGGCCAGGTGGAGCTTCTGGAGAACGGCTACATCAAGACCACCCAGAATGTCTTCACCAACGTGCCCGGGGTCTTTGCCTGCGGAGACGTGCAGGACTTCCGCTACCGGCAGGCCATCACCGCTGCCGGTACCGGCGCCATGGCGGCGATGGAGGCGGAGCGGTACCTCGAAGGCAGCATGACCCACGACTGGTCCGTGCGCTAGGCGCTGGCCGGTCCGGCATCGGGGCCACGGGACCCGGCGGGCCGGAGCCAGACGACCCGCCAGGCTGGGACCGGCCTGCCGAACCGGGCCCAGGCGACCCACCGGAGGGGGCCCGGGCCCGCCCCGGGTTGCGGACGGCCTTCGGGCCGGCCCCCGGGCAGACCGGGGGCCGGTCCCTCTCTTCGGGGCCGGAAGGAGCGGCAGGGAGGCGTTGCCCGTTGAAACACCTGGTCATCGGCACAGCAGGCCACGTGGACCACGGCAAGACCGCCCTCATCCGGCGGCTCACCGGCCAGGACACCGACCGGCTGCCGGAGGAGAAGGCCCGGGGCATCTCCATCGACCTGGGCTTTGCCCACTTCACCCTCCCCAGCGGCCGGCGGGTCGCGATCATCGACGTCCCCGGCCACGAGCGGTTCATCCACAACATGCTGGCCGGGGTGACGGGCATCGACCTGGTGCTGATGGTGGTCGCCGCGGACGAAGGGGTGATGCCCCAGACCCGGGAGCACCTGGACATCCTCCAGCTCCTGGCCCTCCGCAAGGGGCTCATCGCCATCACCAAGGTGGACCTGGTGGACCGGGAACTCCTGGAACTGGTGCAGGAGGACATCCGGGCCGCGGTGGCCGGCACCTTCCTCGAAGGGGCGCCGATGGTCCCGGTCTCCGCGGTCACCGGCGAGGGGATCCCGGAACTCGTGGCCCACCTGGACCGGCTGCTGGAGGAGACGGAACCCAGGGACGCCACCGCCTTTGCCCGGCTGCCCATCGACCGGGCCTTCGTGGTCCCCGGCTTCGGCACCGTGGTCACCGGCACCCTGGTGGCGGGCACCATCCGGGTCGGGGACCGGCTGGAGCTTCTCCCCCAGGGGCTGGAGGTCCGGGTCCGGGGGCTGCAGGTCCACGGGGAGCCGGTGGAGGAGGTCCGGGCCGGCCAGCGGGTGGCCGCCAACCTGGCCGGGGTGGACCGGGAGCAGGTCCGCCGGGGGAACGTCCTCGTGGCCCCCGGGGTCCTCCGGCCCACCGAGACCTTCGCCGCCCGGCTCCGGCTCCTGCCCTCCTGGCCCCGGCCCCTCCGGCACGGGGAGCGGGTGCACCTCCACACCGGCACCAGCGAGGTGGTGGGCCGGGTGCTGCTCCTG
>QGUP01000068.1 GCA_003242505.1 Bacillota bacterium | reverse complement strand
AAGGGCCCCCGGGGCGCCCCGTGGGCCCCCCCGGTGCGCCGGGATGGCCGCAGGCCCTGACCTTTGCCCGAACTGCCAGCCCTTGCTGCCGGCCTTACTTCCGGGCCGCGGCGTACCGGCGGGCCACCTCCGGCCAGTTGACGATGTTCCAGAAGGCCGCGATGTACTCCGGCCGCCGGTTCTGGTACTTCAGGTAGTAGGCGTGCTCCCAGACGTCCAGGCCGAGGATCGGGGTGTGGCCCTCCATGTACGGGCTGTCCTGGTTGGCGGTGCTGTAAACCTGGAGCTTCCCCTCCTGGTCCACGACCAGCCAGGCCCAGCCGCTGCCGAACCGGTTCGCGGCCGCCTTGGAGAACTCCTCCTTGAACTTCTCGAAGCTGCCGAAGGTCGCCGCGATGGCGTCGGCCAGTTCGCCGGTGGGCTCACCGCCGCCCTGGGGCGAGAGGATCTCCCAGAAGAGCGTGTGGTTGGCGTGGCCGCCACCGTTGTTCCGCACCGCGGTGCGGATGTTCTCCGGCACCTTGTCGATGTTCCGGAGCAGCTCCTCGATGGACAGGTTCTGGAGCTCAGGGGCCTGCTCCAGGGCAGCGTTCAGGTTGTTGACGTAGGCGGCGTGGTGCTTGTCGTGGTGGATCCGCATGGTCTGCTCGTCGATGTAGGGCTCGAGCGCGTTGTAGTCGTAAGGCAGCGGCGGCAGCGAAAAGGCCATGGCAACCCCTCCCTGTTCCCTCGCATCCATGGTGGCGGGCGCCGCCCTCCCCCGCCGGGCGACCTCGGGGGAAGGCCGGCGGGCCCTCTGGTTAGTACACTACTACATCCGCCGGGGAAATTCAACTATCGTTATCCATAAGTTTCGCCAGCGGTTTACTCCGACCGGCTACCCCGGGCTGAAGCAACCGTCGCCTCGGGCCCCAGCAAGATTTCCTTGCCGCCCCGGGGCCCCGTAGGCAATAATCGTATGGGAGCGACGCCAGGCTCCGGGCAGGAGGTTACGCCATGGTCATCCCCAAAGCCGTCATCGCCATCGCCGGAGGGAGTGGTTCCGGAAAGACCAGCCTGGCCCGCCGGATCGTGGAGGCCCTTCCGGATCACGTGGTGCTGCTCAGCCACGACATGTACTATCGGGACAACCGGCACCTCTCCTACGAGGAGCGCTGCCGGTTGAACTACGATCACCCGGACTCCTTTGACAACGAACTCTTCTACCAGCACATCGCCGAACTGAAGGCCGGCCGGCCCATCGAGCGCCCCTGCTACAACTTCAGCACCCACCTGCGGGAGGACCGGACGGTCACCGTCTACCCCCGGGAGATCATCCTGGTCGAGGGGATCCTGGTCCTGGCCAGCCCCGAACTCCGGAGCCTTTACGACCTACGGGTATACGTGGACACCGATGCGGATGTCCGGGTCCTGCGCCGGATCCGGCGGGACCTGACAGAGCGGGGCCGGAGCCTTGAGTCGGTCATCCAGCAGTACCTGGAGACGGTGAAGCCCATGCACGAGGCCTTTGTCGAACCCAGCAAGCGCTACGCGGACATCATCATCCCCGAAGGGGCTTTCAACCAGCCTGGCTTCGATGTGCTCCTCGCCCGGATCCGCAGTTACCTGACCTAGCGGCGGCGGTAGGGCCGGCCCTGACCGGGGGTGCGGCCGGCCGGACAAGCGGTGGGGGCTAGAAGCGGTGGGGGCCGGCTGCCAGGAGGCCGTCCGGCCCCGGGACAGAGGAGGCAGACCGATGCACCCGATGGCACTGATGGGCATCCTGGCCACGGTGGGAGGGCTGATTGCAGCGGCCGTGGCCCTGGCCCAGGTCTACCGGGCCGGCGCTCCCCTCGGGCCGGTGCTCCTCGGCAACGGCGTCCCGCTCCTGGTCCTGGTGGCGGGGATCGCCCTCAGCCTCCGGCAACAGAGCCGGGGACGGCAGGCGGCCCCGACCCTGCTCATCGCCTTCATCCTCTTCGTCCTCACCTGGCTGATGTTGAACCTCTAGGCGCCTCGCCTGGCGTTGGACCTGTACATGCCCCGCCGGGCTGAGGCTTATCCTCTTATCCTGTGCACAAGGCGCGCCGGTGCCCCCGCAGGTCCGCGGGGGCACCGGCGCGCTGCCGTCGGGGTCCCTCCCGCCCCGGCCGGTCACGTCCCCTCCGGCCGGAGCCCGGGCGGCTCCCCGGGAGCCCCGGGGGGCACCTGGAGGTGGCGGATGACCCCGACCATCACCCGGACAAAAACCGCCACCGCAGCCGCCGCGGCCAGGCTGCCGAGGCGGAGCACCCCGCCGTGGCCCAGGCCGAAGTCCACCACCTGCAGGGCCACTCCCGGCACCCAGAGCCCCAGGATCCAGTTGGCGGCGGGCCGGGGCGCCATCTCGTGGAGGAAGGGGATCCGCTCCGTGGGCGTCCGCCGGTGCCGGAACCGGTGGAGCCAGACCACGAAGGGCAGGATCCGGTAGAGTTGGCCCACGCTCATGGTCCCAATCCAGCCGAGGAGCACCAGGGCCGCAAAGGCCATCTGGGTTCGGACACCCCCGGGCACCAGCCCCAGGAGCAGACCCACCCCCCAGGCGACGGTCAGGGCCGCCGCCGCCACCGCGGCCGCCGCGAAGCGGACCGGCGGCTCCATGGGCCGCGGGGGCCGGCGCCGGAGCATCCTCCAGACGTCCAGGACAAAGGCGGCCAGCAGCCCGGCCTCCGCCAGGAAGGCGAGCCGGGCCCCCAGGTCTCCCGCCGCCCCCGGCAGCAGGGCCAGGCTCAGGACTGCGACCGCCGGGGCGGCCGCCAGCCCGCCGGTGACCCACCAGACCCGCCGGGCCGGCGGCGGGGGCGCCACCGCGAACATGGGGATGAGCTGGTAGGCGGCGGCGACGATCATCAGGGTGAACCAGCCCGCCAGGCCGAAGACCATGTGCTGGACGAGGGCGTCCACCGCCAGGCCGAGGAAACCCAGCCGCAGGTTGAGGGCCAGGGTCCAGCCCCACCCCACGGTGAGGAGCAGGTACAGGGCGGAGCCGGCCATCCCCAGCCCCACCGGGTTCCGGCGCCGGGCCTGGCGCAGGGTGACCGCGAGGTTGAGGGCAAAGAGCACCGCACCGGCCAGCACCAGAGTCCCGCCGCTGGCGATCCACAGGGGCTGCCAGAGCCAGAAGCCGGCCACCAGCGCCGCCACCCCCGCGCCGTGGAGCCAGAGGTGGAGCCGGGGCCAGTCCGGCCGCCAGAGGGAACCCTCCAGCACCACCGGCGCCATCTGGTAGGCGGCGCCGAAGATGAGGGTCGTCCCCCAGCCCAGGAGGAACAGGTGCACCGCCACCAGGACCGGGGGGTTGTGCCGCCAGCCCAGCACCAGGGCCTCCGCCCGGAGCACCATCACGATCTCCAGGAGGGCCAGGGCCACCAGGGCGGCGGCGAAAAAGGGCACCGGCACCGCCGCCTGAGGGGCCCGCTCCGGGTAGATGGTCTCCCGGGCGCCGCCGCTGCCCGGCCTCTTCTCTGCCACCTTGTCTCACCTCCCACCGTCGGTTCCGTCCGGCCCGGGAACCGGTCACCCCGTCCGCCCCGGGCGCCTGCCGAGGCCGGCTTGCCGCCGGCCCCGCTCCCGGGAGTCCGCGCCGACCCCGCCGGCATGTGTTACCATAGAGGGGCAGGAATTCGCGCGAGCGATTCGACAGCAGCGAACGCGGTGCCCGCGCCCCAGGGTGAGGTGCAGCCCATGGTCGAGGATCGGCAGTTCATCGCCGCCATCTCCCTCTTCGCCGACCTGCCCCCGGCGGCCCTGGACGAGGTGGCCAGGGTCCTGCACGAGCGCCATTTCCCGAAGGGGGCGACCATCTTCCGGGAGGGCGACCCGGGGGAGGCGATCTATTTCCTCCGGGAAGGCCGGGTAAAGGTCTACCGGGTGGCCCCGGACGGACAGGAGCAGATCATCGCGATCTGGGAGCCCCCGGCGGCCTTCGGCCTGGTGGTGGCCCTGGACCAGCGGCCATACCCGGCCACCGCGGAGGCAGTGGAGCCCTCGGTGGTCTGGATGATGCGGATCCCGGACTACCACCGGCTCCAGCAGGAGCACCCGCACCTCCAGAGCCGGATCCTCCTGGAGGTGGCAGATCGGCTCCGGGGGGCCCAGGACCGGATCCACTCCCTGGCCACCCGGGACCTGCGCTCCCGCCTGGCGGAGTTCCTGCTCCAGCAGGCCCGGAAGCGGGGCCGCCCCACCGACCAGGGCTGGGAGGTCGACCTCTCCTATACCCACGAGGAACTCGGGGGGCTCCTCGGCGCCTCCCGGGAGACCATCACCCGGGCCCTGGCGGAACTCCGCCGCAGCCGGGCCCTGGAGATGGTGGGCAACCGGCTGATCCTGAACGAGGAGCGGCTCCGGGCCTGGGTGGAAGATTAGCGCCGGCAGGCGGCCATGTCCCCGGCGCGGGGTTGCCCCTGGCGCATTACCCCTGGCGCCGCCGGATCCGGATCCGGACGGTGCCGTCGGGGTTCTCGGTGGTCTCGTGGACGTAGCCCCGCTCCTCCAGGATCGGGTAGAGAAAGAGCGGCCGGCGGTCGTTCAGCACCTCCAGCTCCTCCTCCGGCCCCAGCCGCGCCAGTGCCTCCAGCACCCGCATCATCGGCTCCGGCGGCTCCAGGCCCCGGTTATCGAGAAAGGCCATCGTTCCACCCCCTCTTGCACATCCAGCATAGCGGTTCCCGGCGCCGGCGCAGGTGATCGGCGTCACTGCCGCGGTCCCGGGCGATACTGAGAATAGGAATCGAATCGAGTATGGGCAAGGATGTGACAGCGGTGTCCGAGGAGGTTGTCCGTCTCGACGTCCGGGAAGACCTGAAGGCGGGCCGGGAGCCCTTCCACAAGATCATGGCCGCAGTCCAAGCCCTGCGGGAAGGGCAGCGGCTGCTCCTCGTCGCCCCCTTCGAGCCCAAGCCCCTCTACAAGGTCCTGGGGCGGATGGGATTCGACCACACCACCCGTCAGACCGAGGACGGAGCCTGGGAGGTCCTCTTCTTCCGCCAGGGCTGAGGGTGGGCTACTCCGTATGCTCCCCCGGAAAAGCGCCGACCCCCCGGAACCGGGGGGTCGCAGGCCTTAGGGGTTCAGATCGCGCCCGGCACGGCCGGGTAGGCGGCGATGCCCGGAATGCCGGCCACCGTTGGGTACGCGGAAGGCACCGTCGCGACGGTTGTCACCGGAACCGCATACTCGTAAACCCGATAGACCGTTGCGTTGGCCGCAGGATAGGCCGCCCCGCCCGGGACGATCCAGAGGTCGTCGGCACCGGCCTGCGCGCCGATAAAGGGCGACCAAGCGGAGGTTGCAATCCCGCTGGCGTCAAACCCGCCACCGAAGGGGAATGGCATCCGGCGCCACCCTCCTTTCCAAATCAGGCCCGCAGCCTGCCCCTGCCGGGGGCTGCGGGCCTGATCCATTCTATCGCCCCGGGGGCAACCGGGTGACGACCGGCTGGCGTCGGGTCGATGACCCGCTGGCGACCCCGACGGTCCGGCGGGGCTACGCCAGCCGCTCCTCCCCCGCCGCGGTCACCACGCCGTAGATGAGGGGCGGCGGCGTCACCGGCTCGGGGCCGATCTCGATGGCCGCCAGCAGGCGGGCCTCCGCCTCAGGGATCCGCTCCGGATGGTTGGCGTGGATCTCCGCCAGCGGCTCACCGGGCTCTACCTGGTCGCCGACTTTCTTGCGCAGCACCACCCCGACCGCGGGGTCCACGGTGTCCTCCTTGGTCGCCCGGCCGGCCCCGAGGAACCGGGCCACCTCCCCCACCGCCAGCGCGCCGATCCGGCGCACGTAGCCGCCGGCGGGGGCGGCCACGAGCTTGATGTGCTGCGCCCGGGGCAGCTTGATGGGCTGGTTGATGTAGGAGACATCGCCGCCCTGGGCCGCGACCATCTCCTTCAGCTTGGCCAGGGCGCTGCCGTCCCGGAGGGCCCGGGTGAGCCGCTTCTTCGCCTCCTCGGGAGTCGGGGCTACCCCGGCCAGCCGGAGCATGTGGCTGCCGAGCTCCAGGCAGAGGGCCTCCAGGTCCGCGGGGCCAAACCCCCGGAGGGTCTCGATGGCCTCGGCCACCTCCAGGGCGTTGCCCACCGCCCGGCCCAGGGGCTGGCTCATGTCCGTCACCAGGGCCACGGTCTCCCGGCCCACCCGGGTGCCGATCTCCACCATCGCCCGGGCCAGGCGGAAGGCGTCCTCCACGTCCCGCATGAAGGCCCCGTCGCCGGTCTTCACGTCCAGTACGATGGCATCGGCCCCGCCGGCCAGTTTCTTGGACATGATGGACGCGGCGATCAGGGGGATGCTGTCCACCGTCGCGGTCACGTCCCGGAGCGCGTAGAGCTTCTTGTCCGCGGGCACCAGGTCGGCGGTCTGCCCGCAGATGGCGCAGCCGATCCGATTCACCTGGGCGACAAACTCCTCCAGGGTCATCTCCACCCGGAACCCGGGGATCGACTCCAGCTTGTCCAGGGTGCCGCCGGTGTGCCCCAGCCCCCGGCCGGACATCTTGGCCACCGGCGCCCCGCAGGCCGCCACCAGGGGAATCAGCACCAGGCTGGTCGTATCCCCGACCCCGCCGGTGGAGTGCTTGTCCACCTTGACCCCGGCGATGCCGCTCAGGTCCACGGTGACGCCGGAACGGACCATGGCCATGGTCAGGTCGGCGGTCTCCCGGGGGGTCATCCCCCGGAGGCAGACGGCCATTGCCCAGGCCGCCATCTGGTAGTCCGGGATGGTTCCCCGGGTATACCCTTCGATCAGGAAATGGATCTCCTCGGTGCTGAGTTCCTGACCCTGGCGCTTCTTGTACAGGATCTCGTACACCTGCACGGCTGGACCCCCCTTGCCACTCGTCGCTCCTCCGCACCTTCCCCCTCTTGTGCGGTGGCCACGCAGGCTCGCCACGAAGACGCAGGTTCGCCACTAAAAGGATTGTGGCCCAGGGGGGCCAATTCCTGCCGCCGCCTCGGGCCAGGCCACCCCTGAGCCGAAAAACGCAGGACCTCCCCGGCAGGCGGGCCCGTGGGCGGGCCCCAGCACCTCCCAGGGAGGTCAACGGTCTCATTCTGTCGAACTAGGATCGCAATCCTTCGCACCGATCGTGACCGGTTGACAATACTATTCTACCAGAGGCGCGCTCGTCCCACCAGTCTGTCGCTCTCCCGGTAGCGGCGGCTATAATGGGGACACGTCCGGTCACACACTAAGCCGGAACCCGCCGAGGCCGCCGCGGGTTCCTTAAATGAGGAGGATCGACCTTGATCGAGGGGAAGGCGGATCTGATCCACGCCTGCCGCTGCCGGGGCATGCGTGTCACCGAGACCCCGCTGAACCTGTTGGAGACCCTGGTCGAGGCGGACGGCGGCCTTGACGGCATGGAGGTGCGGCTCCGACTGCTCTGCATCTCCGGTCTCCCCGGGGAGTCCGAGGGAACCATGACCCTGAAAGGGAACCTGGGCCAGATCCTTGCGGTGCTGGAGCGGCTCTGGCCTGCCCTGGAGCGGCGGCGGGAGCCCGAATAACCTCCCGGGGCAGCCGCGCCTGGTTCGGAGGCGATCCAACCCATTGACCTTCAGCGGCATCGCACTCTCGCTCTTCACCATTTCGGTGGCAGCCGGGCTCCTGGGCGCCCTGGTCGGCATCGGGGGCGGCATGATCGTCATCCCCGCCCTGACCCTTCTGTACGGCCTTGACATTCGCCTGGCGATAGGGGCCAGCGCTGTCTCCATCATCGCCACCTCCAGCGGCGCCGCGGTGGCCTATCTGCGGGACCGGCTGACCGACGTGCGCATCGCCGTGCTGCTGGAGGTGGGCACCACCGCAGGGGCCCTCACCGGCGCGCTGCTGGCCGGGATGGTCAGCCCCCGCTATCTTTATGTGGCCTTCGGTGCGGTGCTTCTCTACTCCGCCCTGGCCATGTACCGGTCCCGGCAGCAGGAGTTGCCGGGCGAGGTCCGGCCCGACGCCCTCTCCCGCTGGCTCCGCCTGGAAGGGGAGTACTTCGACCCGGCCCTGGGCCGGGCGGTTTCCTATCGGGCCGGGCGGGCCCTGCCGGGGCTCATCATCATGTACGGCGCCGGCATCGTCGCGGGACTTCTGGGCATCGGCTCCGGGGTCTTCAAGGTGCTGGCCATGGACCAGGTGATGAAACTGCCGATCAAGGTCTCCACCGCCACCTCCAACTTCATGATCGGGGTGACCGCCGCCGCCACGGCCGCGGTCTACTTCGCCCGGGGGCAGATCGCCCCCGGGGTCGCCGCGCCGGTGGCCCTCGGGGTGCTGGCAGGAGCGACCCTGGGGACCCGGCTGATGGTCCGGCTCCGGGGGCGGACGCTCCGCACCCTCTTCATCCCCATCCTGCTGGTGATGGCCCTGCAGATGCTCTGGCGGGGGTGGCAGGGGTGAGGCGCAACGAGACGATCCTCGCCCGGGTCCTGCGG
>QGUP01000488.1 GCA_003242505.1 Bacillota bacterium | reverse complement strand
GGGGCCCGGGCCCCCTCCCACCCCAACCCGACCCGGCCAGCAAGGTGCCGGGCCCCCCCCCGGCCCAACCGGCCCCGGGCCCGGGGGCGCCGGACCCCGCCCCGGCTCTGGCCCTGGCAGGGCTCCAGCCCCCCCCCGACGCCGCCTCCCCCGCCCCGGGGACGGCGAGCCCCGGGGACCCCCTGGCCGCGGACCTCCTGACCCGGGGGCCGGAGGCCCGGGCCCTGGCTCCGGTAGCCAGGTCCGGCGCCCTCCTCTCCCGGCAGCGGGGCGGCGACCTTGCGGACCTCCGGGTCGCGGGCCTGGCCCTCCGGCGGCCGCCGGCCGGCCTGGCCTCTCCCGGGGAGCCCGCAGAGGAGAAGGACCAGGGGACCGGCCCCGGGGACGACCGGCCGCGGGTCCTGACGTACATCGTCCAGGAGGGGGACACCCTCTGGGACATCGCCCTCCGGTTCCGGACCGACACCGACACCCTGGCAGCCAGCAACCCGGACCTGGACCCTGACCTCCTGCAGCCGGGCCAGAAACTGACGGTGCTGGCCAACGCGACGGGGCTGATCTACAAGGTCCAGCCCGGGGACACCCTGAGCGACCTCGCCGCCCGGTACAGCGTCCCGGAGGCGGAGATCGTCCGGGTCAACGGGATCGAGGACCCGTCCCGCCTGCCCGTCGGCCTGCAGCTCATCCTGCCCGGCGCCAAGGTGCCCCGGCCCGCCGCGCCCAGGGCTGCCGCGTCCCGGTCTGAGGGCTGGATCTGGCCCGTCCGGGGCCCCATTACCTCCCGCTTCGGCCCCCGGTGGGGGGAGTTCCACGCCGGCCTGGACATCGGGGCCTCCCGGGGAACGCCGGTGGTGGCCGTCCGGAGCGGCCGGGTGGTGCAGGCCGGATGGAACGGCAACTACGGGTACTCGGTGCTCATCGACCACGGGGACGGCACCCAGGCCCGGTACGCCCACGCCAGCCGGCTGCTGGTCGAGAAGGGGCAGTGGGTCCGCCAGGGCGAGACCATCCTCCTGGTGGGCTCCACCGGCCGGAGCACCGGCCCGCACCTGCACCTGGAGATTCTGGTGAACGGCCGGCCCCAGGACCCCCTGAAGTTCCTCCCGTGAACAGCTGAGAAAACCAGCGGCCCTGCGCTTTGGTAGCGCAGGGCCGCTGTTGCGTGCTGGAGCTGGCGGTGGGACTCGAACCCACGGCCTGCGGTTTACGAAACCGCTGCTCTACCGGCTGAGCTACGCCAGCATGGGGACACACATCACTCTACCATACCTGCGGTCCCGGGCGCAACCGGGGGCCCGGAGCCCCGGCGCACCGGCAGCCCGGGGTCACGATCATCGGCCCGCCCGGTCGGGCGGGCCGATGCGTGTCTGGAGCGGGTGATGGGAATCGAACCCACGCCGCCAGCTTGGGAAGCTGGAGTTCTACCATTGAACTACACCCGCGTCGGTACCGGCAAAGATTATTATACACCGCCGCCGGCACCGGCGCAAGGCCGCCCCGGGGTCAAGAGCCCCAGCACGGGAGGGGGCCGGGGTCAGGGCACCGGCCGGCCCGTCCACACCCGGCTCATCGCTCCCGACTCGCCGCCCCCCGGCTCACCGCCACCGGCTCAACGCCCCCGGGGCACGAAGACCGGCCGCCGGCAGAGGGTCTGCTGCCGGTCGTAGCCGACGCCCAGGATGGTCACCGGCACCCCGACGACCTCCTCCACCAGTTCCACGTACCGCCGGGCGGCGGCGGGCAGTTCCTCGTACCGGGTGGCCCGAGCCACCTCCTCGCCCCAGCCCTCCATCTCCACGTAGACCGGCTCCATCCGGGCCAGGGCCCTGAGGCCGATGGGGAACTCCCGGGTCTCCTCCCCGGTCTCCCGGTCCCGGTATGCGACGCAGACCTTGATCGGCTCCAGCCCCGCCAGGGTGTCCAGCCGGGTGAGGGCGAGGTCCGTGAGGCCGCTCAGCCGCCGGGCGTAGCGGACCATCACCAGGTCCAGCCAGCCGATCCGCCGGGGCCGGCCGGTGACGGTGCCGTACTCCTGCCCCCGCTCCCGGATCCACTGGCCCACCTCGTCGTGGAGTTCCGTCGGGAAGGGCCCCTCCCCCACCCGGGTGGTGTACGCCTTGGCCACCCCGATCACCCGGTCGATGGCCGTGGGCCCGACGCCCGCGCCCACGCACGCGCCGCCGGCGATGGGATGGGAGGCGGTGACGTAGGGGTAGGTGCCGAAGTCGCTTGCCAGGAAGGGCCCATCGGC
>QGUP01000067.1 GCA_003242505.1 Bacillota bacterium | reverse complement strand
GGAGGGGCACCCCGATGACCGGCAGGGGCGTGAGCGCCGCCACCACCCCGGGGAGGGCTGCGGCCATACCGGCCCCGGCGATAATCACCTTGAGCCCCCGGGCCTCCGCCCCGGTCGCCCACTGGTGCACCAGGTCCGGAGCCCGATGGGCCGATGCCACCACCAGTTCGTACCCCACCCCGAAGGACTCGAGGACCCGGGCGGCCTCCTGCATCTTCGGCAGGTCGCTCTCGCTGCCGCAGATAATCCCCACCAGCGCCTCTGGCAACGGCGGCCACCTCCACTCTATTGTACCCTTTGTCCGCCCCGGCCGGAGGAGCGGGTCCTGCGGTCGGCGGAGGGCCGGTCACCCGCCCCGGCGGGCGGCCGGCGCCCTTACCCGAGAAGCCGCTCCCACAGGTTGAAGAGGTCCATGGCGAAGAGGACCGTCACCACCCAGAGCAGGGGGTGGACCTCCCGGGCCTTGCCCCGGAACAGCTTCATCAGGCAGTAGGTGACAAACCCCAGGCCGATGCCGGTGGAGATGGAGTAGGTCAGGGGCATCCCCAGCAGGGTGACGAAGGCGGGAATCCCCTCGTCCAGCGCGCCGAAGTCAATCTCCCGGACCACCGACATCATCAGGAAGCCGACGACGATCAGCGCCGGCGCGGTGGCCTGGGCCGGCACCACCCCCACCGCCGGGGCCAGGAAGATGGAGAGCAGGAACAGCAGGCCGGTGACCACGGAGGTGAGGCCGGAGCGGCCGCCCTCCCCCACCCCGGCGGCGGACTCGATGTAGGTGGTGATGGAAGAGGCCCCCAGAAAGCCGCCGGTCAGCGCGCCCAGGGAGTCGATGAGGAGCACCTGCTTGAGCCGCGGGATGGTGCCGTCGGGCCGCAGGAACCCGGCCTCGCCGCCCACCGCGACAACGGTGCCCATGGTATCGAAGAAGTCCGTCATGAGGAGGGCAAAGATCCAGGTCCAGGCCGAGGCCTGGAGCACCACCGACAGGTCCAGGGCCCCGATGGTGCTGAAGGAGGCTGCGGTCGGCAGGCTGACCCAGGTCTCCGGCACCTGCGCCTGCCCCGTCAGGAGCGCCACGGCGGTGGTGGCCAGGATCCCCAGGAGCAGGGCGCCCTTCACCTGCCGGACCATCAGCAGGAGGGTGACCGCCAGGCCGAAGAGGGCGAGGAGCACCTTCGGGTCCGCCAGGTTGCCGAGGGTGACCAGGGTCGCCTCGCTGGGCACCACCACCCCGGCGTTCCGGAGGCCGATGAAGGCGATGAACAGCCCGATGCCCACGCCGATGGCCCGCTTCAGGTTGATGGGGATGGCGTTCATCACCGTCTCCCGGACGTTGGTCAGCACCAGGACGGTGATGATCAGCCCCTCAGCGAAGACGATCGCCATCGCCTGCTGCCAGGTGTAGCCGGCGTTCATCACCAGCCCGTAGGCCACCACGGCGTTGAGACCCATGCCCGAAGCCAGCGCCAGGGGGTAGTTGGTCACCAGGCCCATGGCGATGGTCAGCAGCCCGGCGCCGATGGCGGTGGCCAGCACCGCCCCCTCCCTCGGGACGCCGGCGTCGCTGAGGATCAGGGGGTTCACGAAGAGAATGTAGGCCATGGTCATGAAGGTGACGATGCCCGCGAGGATCTCGGTGCGCAGATCGGTGCCCAGTTCCTTCAGCCGAAAGAACCGCTCCACAGCCGTTTCCCTCCTGCGTCCGCACGGTATTGAGAGGTTTCCCCGTGGCCAGGCCCTGCGGCGGTCAGCGGCAGCCAAAGGACAAGCCCGGGCGAGGAAGGTCTGACCGGTCCCTGCCGGTGAAACCTCCCCGCCCGGGCTTTTGTCCCGTCGGTGTAGCGCTCCCGGGAGCGCCTGTGCCGCTTGGTCGCAGACCAGGCCCCACTGCTGGGACCTGCGGAACCCTAGGCACACTTTCACGGCCGGATGCAGTTGTGGCAACGATGGAAACCTATTGGCAACGTCCAAGAACATCATAGCCGTCGGATGGGCGAATGTCAACACCAGTGGCGAATGTTAGGCCTGTAAACTACATAAACGTTCAGAAGCGAGCCCCCAGGGCCCCCCTGCCCGTCCCCGGCGCAGGCCGGAAAGCCTCCGGCCCTGGCCGCGGCCGCGGCCTGCCGGTCCACCTCCCCTACTGGTCCACCTCCGCCAGCAGGAGCCGCCCGTCCCGGAACCGGAAGAGCCGGGGGGAGACCGGGTACCGGGCCTGGGCAAAGTCCGCGGCGACGGTCCGTTGCAACTCCGCGACCAGGTCCGGGTCCTGGTCGCTCACCGCGACGAGGCAATCCCGGTGGGGAATGCCCAGGACCACCTCCCCCGGCACCCCGCCCAGGACCGGCCTGAAGGCGTCCAGGATCAGGATGCGGCTGGCATCGTACCCGTCGAAGGTCTCGCAGAGGTAGGTCGTCCGGGGCGGGCGGCCGATCCGTTTCCATTCCACGTCGCAGGAGCAGCGCCGCAGGTTGGCCAGGGCCAGGTCCAGGAGCGCCTCCGGCGCCACCCCCCAGTGCCGGGCCGTCGCCTGGCTGATGTAGGTGTAGCGGTGCGGCTCGTCCAGGACCAGCGCGACCCGCAGGTCGTCCGCCACCAGGGGCAGGGAGACCACCCCGGCGCCTCCGGCCTCGCAGAAGGAGGCCGGCACCACCTGGGGGAGAATACGGCAGGCCACGTGCCGCAGGGCCACCGGCCACCGCAGGTAGGCCATCAGGTTGCCCGGCAGCCAGGGCCGAGCCCGCCGCGGGCCACCCCCGCACCCCCTCGCCGCGCTTCCGTGCCGGTTCATCGCTCCCTCCCACCTCTCCCGGCCAGCGCCGCCAGCCCCTTCGGGGCCGGCGCCTTCGTCTACCCCATACAACGCCATTCGCAAGGGCGGGGTTCGCAAGGTGGCGGCCGGGGCCGCAGGCCCAGGAGACAAGAGCCCCCGCCGAGGCGACCTCGGCGGGGGCTGCCCGCTCTCCGCTGCTCCCATTCCGGCCCCGGGGGGTCACGGCTCGCCGGTCTCCGGCGGTCATCACTCCCACTCGATGGTCCCCGGAGGCTTGGAGGTGATGTCGTAGACCACCCGGTTCACATGGGGGACGCTGCCGACGATCCGGGTCATGATCCGCTCCAGCACCTCGTAGGGGAAGCGGAAGAAGTCGGCGGTCATCCCGTCGACGCTGGTCACCGCCCGGAGCACGATGGGGTAGGCGTAGGTCCGCTGGTCCCCCTTGACGCCCACGGTGCGGACGTCCGGCAGCACCGCGAAGGCCTGCCAGATCTGGTCGTAGAGGCCCGCCGCTCGGATCTCTTCCAGGAAGATGGCGTCGGCCTCCCGGAGGATCGCCAGCTTCTCCGGGGTGACCTCCCCCAGCACCCGGATGGCGAGGCCGGGGCCCGGGAAGGGATGCCGGCCGACGATCTCCTCCGGCAGCCCGAGCTGGCGCCCCACCGCCCGGACCTCGTCCTTGAAGAGTTCCCGGAGGGGCTCCACCAGGGTGAACTTCAGGTCCTCGGGCAGGCCGCCGACGTTGTGGTGGCTCTTGATCACCGCCGCCTGGCCGGAGGAACCGCCGGACTCGATGACGTCCGGGTAGATGGTGCCCTGGACCAGGAACTCAATCCCTTCCAGCTTCCGGGCCTCCTCCTCAAAGACCCGGATGAACTCCCGGCCGATGATCTTCCGCTTCTCCTCCGGGTCCGTCACCCCCCGGAGGGCCCGGAGGAACCGCTCCGAAGCGTCCACATGGATCAGGTTCATGTGGAAGTGGTCCCGGAAGGTGCGGACCACCTGCTCGGCCTCCCCCTTGCGCAGGAGGCCGTGGTCGACGAAGAGGCAGGTGAGCCGGTCGCCGATGGCCCGGTGGACCAGGGTGGCAGCCACCGCGCTGTCCACCCCGCCGGAGAGGGCGCAGAGGGCCCGGCCCTGGCCGATCTGCTCCCGGATCGCCGCCACCTGCCGGTCGATGAACTCCGCCATGCTCCAGTCGCCCCGGAGGCCGCAGATCCGGAAGAGGAAGTTCTCCAAGAGTTCCTTCCCCTGGACCGTGTGGACCACCTCGGGGTGGAACTGGACCCCGTAGAGCCGGCGCTCCGGGTCCCCCACCGCGGCGGTGGGGGTGGCCGCCGTCCGCCCCAGGACCCGGAAGCCCGGAGGCGGCGCCGCGACGTGGTCGCCGTGGCTCATCCAGACCTGGGTGGTGGCGCCCAGGCCGGCCAGGAGGGGATCGTCGGGGACCGTCACCTCCAGGACCGCCTTGCCGTACTCCCCCTGCTCCGCCGGCCGCACGTCCCCGCCCAGCTCCAGGGCCATCAGCTGCATGCCGTAGCAGATGCCGAGGATCGGGATACCCAGGCGGAAGAGCCCGGGGTCCACCCGGGGCGCCCCCTCCTCGTAGACGCTCCCGGGGCCGCCGGAGAGGATGATCCCCCGGACCCCCCGCTCCCGGTACCGCTCCAGAGGGGTGGACCAGGGCCAGATCTCGCAGTAGACCCGGCTCTCCCGCACCCGTCGGGCGATGAGTTGCCCGTACTGGGCGCCGAAGTCCACTACCACCACCAGTTCGTGGGACAACCCAGACAGCCTCCTTGCCCCGGTCTCTCACCCCTGCCGGGTGTAGACCTCCGGTTTCAGGACGCAGATCTCCCGCAGGTTCCGGTACTTCTCGTTGTAGTCCAGCCCCATGCCGACGACGAATTCGTCCGGGATCTCAAAGCCCTTGTAGTGGATCTCCACATCCACCTTCCGCCGGGAGGGCTTGTCCAGGAGGCTGGCCACCCGGAGGCTCGCGGGGTTCCGGGGTTTCAGGTAGTCCATCAGGAACCGGATGGTCAGCCCGGTGTCGACGATGTCCTCCACCACCAGGACGTGCTTGTTGTCCAGTTCGTACTCCAGGTCCAGGAGGACCCGGTGGACGCCCGTGGACTTGGTGCCGGCGTAGCTGACGATCCGCATGAAGTCCAGGGTGGCGGGGATGGTGATCTGCCGGAAGAGGTCCGCGGTGAAGAGGGCCGCCCCCTTCAGGATGCCGACCACCACCAGTTCCTTCCCCGCGTAGTCCCGGGAGATGGCCTCCCCCATCTCCTTGATCTTGGCCCGAATCTGTTCCTCGGTCACCAGGACCCGTTCGATATCCTCGTACACTGCGATCCCCCACTGCGACGTACGAATCTGCCCTGAGTATAGTTTTCAACGGTGCACGCGTCAAGGAAAGCCGAAAGGTCAATAGCGGCAACCACCCCCGGCCATCGGCCCCGGGGGTGGTTGAGATCCTCATGCCTCTTCTGAATCGCCTGCCGTCTCGTCCCACGGCACCACCCGGAGGTCCTGGGTGGAGCAGAGGGCCAGGTCGCCGGTTTCCGTCAAGACACGACAGCGAAAACCGTTGCCGGCCGGGTCCCGGTAGCAGGTCAGGACGGTCCCCCGGAGCTCGCCCGTGGCAAAGCGTCGGCCCGAAGTGTGCGTCACGTCGGCGGTGTTTTCGACCCGGGTGCCGGGCTGCAGATAGGGCGCCTGGGTGCCGGCCATCGGTGATCCCCTCCACGTCAGGATCACCTTCAGCTTTGCCAGAAACCCGCCCTCCTCCTGCATTCCGGGGGGATTTCCTCGCTGGAAACTCCTGTCCGCTCCTGGACGGGGCCACACTCCCGGAGGTACCGGTCCCAGAACTGCTCGATACTGCTGGCGATCACCTCCGCCATCTCCACCGTCTGGTCCAGGGCCGCGAACCAGATGCCGAAGGGGAAGGTGGCGGTGCCGCCCATGATGTGGAGGTTCCCCACCTGCGGCAGGGACTTTCCCATCCCGGCGCCGGGCCGCAGGGGCCCCTGGTTGACGGTGATGTGGCCGCAGCGGCCCACCGCCGCGTCGACGGCGATAATGAAGGGCTTCTTGCCGAGGCGCATCACCTCGGCCCTGACCTCGGTCAGCCGTTCCTTCAGGTTGGTGGCGTGGACCGGATTCTGCAGATCCCCGAAGAAGGGGCCGGTGAAGCCGCTTCGCTTCAGGAACCAGCCGACGAAGGGGCCCAGGGCATCGCCCGTCGAACTGTTGGCACCCACGAAGAGAAAGACCGGGACCTGCTGCCCCAGCCGACCCGCCTGCCAGGCTTCCCACAGGGTCTCCGCCAGAATCCGCGCCGCGTTGGGATCCTGGAAGTGGACGTCTGCCAGGACCCCTGCGGCCAGCCGTGCCTTCTGCGCCGCTTCCCCGGCCAAGGCCATCCCTCCCGCATCCGGGGCCTGTCCCCAACCCCAGCACCCGCTATGGGTGTACCATTTCTTACCAATACTGTATCCCGATGGCGGGAAGGGTGTCAAGATCGACCGAACAGGGCGGACGGTGGGCTCGAATTTTCACGAACCGCGTATGATGGGGCGATGGGAGAACTGCGAGGGGAGACCGATGCACGATTCCGGCGCTCAGCCGACAGTCAGGCTCGACACCCGATGGCAGCCGGCCCGGCCGCCGGAGGAAGGCAGGGCCACCGCCGTCGCCCACCTCTCGGTCCGTCCCGAACTGGAACCCGGAGAACGGATCTACCGGGTGAGCGAGGTGCGGCTCTTCGGGACCTGCCGGGCCGAGGGTTCAGGGGTCGAAGGGAACTTCATCGTCGAGTTCCACTACGTCCGGGGCGGCCCGCTCCACAGTAAGGCGGAGCGGCGGCGGGTGCCGGTGCTTCTCGCCGCCCCCGCCCTGCCGGAGGGCTGGTCCCCGGAGGTGGACACCCGGCACTGCCGCTGCCTGGCGGCGGCGGTGACCCCCGACGGCCGGGGGATCCTGGCGGAGGTCCGGCTGGGCCTGCGGGCCGCCCGCCGGGCGGCCCCGGGGCAGGCAGGCCCCGAGTGACAGGCCGCACCCCCGGGGCTCCCTGAGTCGGGGGCCCCGGGCCGGGAGCCCCTGCGGTCCGGGGGCCGGCTGAGTCCTGCCACCCCGGGGCCAGGGGCCCCGGGACGAGGACCGCCGGGACAAGGGCAGGATATGCCGTGGCCGACAGCCAATTGGCTAGCGGAAGGAGGCATATCCTGCGCCATGCCGAAGGTCGTTGCCGTGGGGTCTACCAATCCCGCCAAGGTCGGCGCCGCCCGGGCAGTCCTGGCCCGGGCCTTTCCCGGTTGCCGGGTGGAACCCGTTGCGGTCCCCAGCGGGGTGCGGGAACAGCCCCTGGGGGCGGCGGAGACCGAAGCCGGCGCCCGGAACCGGGCCCGGGGCGCCCTGGCGGCGATGCCGGCGGCGGACCTGGCCGTGGGCTTCGAGGGCGGTGTGGACCGCCGGGGCTACGTCATCAACTGCTGTGCGGTGGCGCTGCGGGATGGCCGGGAGTGGGTGGCCTGGGGCACCCGCTTCCCCCTGCCGGGGCCTGTCGCCGCGCGGGTGCTGGCGGGAGAGGAACTGGGGCCGGTGATGGACGCTGTCAGCGGCCAGGTGGAAAGCAAGAAACACCTGGGGGCCATCGGGATTCTCACCCGGGGGCTGGTCACCCGGGAGGAGATGTGGGCCCAGGCCCTGGCCGCGGCCCTGCCGCCGCTCCTGCACCCGGACCTGTACCGGGACTGGCCGCCCCCGGACCGGAGCTTTCCGTCGCCAGGAGCCCCCGGGGCTGCGGAGGTCACCCGGGACTTCACCGTCGCCACCTTCGTGGTCCACGAAGGCCGGGTCCTGCTCCTCTACCACCGGAAGCTCCAGATGTGGCTGCCGCCGGGGGGCCACATCGACCCGAACGAACTGCCCGACGAGGCCGCGGTGCGGGAGGTCAGGGAAGAGACCGGCATCGAGGTGGAACTCATCTCCCGGCCCGCGGTCACCGGCGTCCCTGGTCCCGTGCCCCTGGCCCGGCCGGAGGGGGTGCAGCTGGAGGACATCGCCCCGGGCCACCAGCACATCGACCTCATCTACTTCGCCCGGCCCCGGGGCGGCACCACCCCGGTCCTCAACCCGGCGGAGTCCGAGGCCGTGGGCTGGTTCACCGCCGAGGACCTGGCCCGGCTGCCCCTGACGGAGGAGGTGCGCACCTGGGCCCTCCGGGCCCTGGCCGCGGCCGGGTCGTCAAACGGGTAGGGAAAGATGGGACTCCAGGTCCTCCTGTCCTCCGCTGGCCCTGTGATAAGATACGGACTGTAACTGATTCAGGGTCTGTGCCATCTACATGGCATCGGATCCCTGGCCGCGGAGGGAAAGAGACCTGTGGACGACGCCCATCGCCCCCCAGGAGGACCTCATCCCCGTATCCCCACCCGGCGGGCTCCGAAGCGGCGGCGCTACCGGCTCCGGAACCCCCGCCGGCTGGCGGCGGTCCTGACCGGGGTGCTCCTCGCCGCAGCCCTGGTCATCTGGCTGGCCTGGCCCGGGAAGGGCGCCGCCGGCCCGGAGACCCAGGCGTCCGCCGGAGAGGCGCCGGCGTCCGCCGGGCCAGCAGGAGGAGGCGCTGCCGAGGGGGCGGCGGGGCCCACCGGGACCCTCCTCCGGGGGGGGGCCGGCCGGTTCCAGGCGGGCGGGGGGCGGGAACCCACAACCCTGGCCCAGGGGGCCAGGGACGGCCCGCCCCTCGGGACCACTCCC
>QGUP01000487.1 GCA_003242505.1 Bacillota bacterium | reverse complement strand
GAGCCACCGGACCCGGAGGCAGTCGCGGCTTTCGCCCGGCTGCTGGCCGAAGCCGACCCGCCGCCGGTGCCCCCGGACCTGGTACCCACCCTGGTCGAGGCCCTGACGCCGCCGGCGACCGGGCAAGCCAGCGCGTTAGGGGTAGACCGGCAAGCCGGCGCGGCGGGGGCAGCCCTGGCGGCGGAGGGGGTGGCTGCTCCGCGCTGTTCCCTGGCAGGAGCGTGCCCACCCTGGCGGGCCCCGGGTTTGGCGGCCCTCCTCCGGCTCCTCTGGGCCGAGGCCCGGTACCTGCCCCTCTCCTTCCTGGCCGTGGAGGCGCTGCTGCTGGCAGCGGCGGTGCTGGTCAACCGGTACGTCGCCGCGCTCCTGGCCCTGCCCCCTGGTGAGCCGGGTACGGGGGTCCCCTGGGTTCACTTCCTGGTCCGGTCCCGGGACGCCCTGGTCCTGGTCGCCCCGGGCCTCGGGACAGCGGTAGCCCTTTTCTCCCTCCTTCCGTCCGCCCAGGGGGTGTGGGCGGACCTCGAAGCCCTCTCCCCCTTCTCCCGCTCCGCCCGGCTCCTTGCCCGGGCCGGAGTGGCTACGGCGGCGGCCCTCCTGGGCACCGGGGTCGCGGGGTTACTCAGCCCCCATCCGCCGGGAGCGACGGCCCCGGCGGCGCTGGTGCTCCTCGCCCGCGCCGCCCCGCTGCTCCTTGCGGTGGGCTGGGCGCTGGTGTGGGCCCTCTGGCTGGACACCCTGGGCGCGGTGGCCGCCTCCATCGTCCTCTGGCTGGGCCTGGGGGTCCTGGGCGCCCGAGCCCCCGGGTGGGACCTCTTCGCGGTGCCGGCCACGTTCGGGGAGGCCTTGCCCCAGGTGGTGGCCCTGGCCCTCTCCCTGGTGCTGATGGTCTGGGCGGCCGGGTCCGGGGGCCCCGGCATCGGCCTGGGCACGGCCTTCCGGCGGGCCGGCGGGGCAGGCGGTCGTCCATGACCGCCGGGGCGGGAAGCAGCCGTGATCGGTCGGGCAGGGAAGCGGCTATGATCGGTGGGGGCAGGAGTGCGGCCGTGATCGCAGTGGAAGGTCTCACCGTCGCCTATCCCGGCCGGCCGCCCCGGCTGGCCCTCCAGGACCTCACCCTCCGGATCCCGCCCGGGGTCACCCTGGTCCGGGGCCCGGCCGGGGCCGGGAAGTCGACCCTCCTCCGGGTCCTGGCCACCCTCCTCGTCCCCGACCGGGGGCGGGTCCGGTACCCGTGGCCGGACTGCGGCCCCTGGGGGGACGCGGGGCCCTGGCACCTGCCCCGGCTCCGGACCCGGATCGGTTACGTGCCCCAGGACGGCCGCCTGGACCTCTCCCTCACCACGGCAGGGGGTCTCGAGTACCTGGCGGCCCTGCGGGGGGCGCCGGGGGAGGCGGTGGCGACCCTTCTGGCCCGATGGGTGCTCTGGCCGGTCCGGAAACGGCGGCTCCGGGAACTCTCCGCTGGCGAGCTTCGCCGCTGGCTCCTGGCCCAGAGCCAGTTGGCGGCGCCGGACCTCTGGGTCCTGGACGAGCCGTCCCAGGGACTCGACGCCGCCGGGCTGGTGACCCTGCGCCGGGAACTGGCCGGCTACCTTCAGGCGGCCCGGTCCGGGAGGGCCGTCTATGCGGTGGTGGCGACCCACGATGACCGGCTGGACGACCTCGCCACCGCGACGGTCTGGCTGGAGAGTGGGCGCCTGCGGCTGGACGGGCGGCCGGGCGAGGGACGGCAGGGGCTCGACCGGTGGCACCTGTAGCCGGGCCAGGGGTAGGGCGAGGGGCGGCAACGGGGCGAAGGGCAGCGGTGACGGGACGGGGGGCTGCAGGGATGAAGTGTGGGGCGGCGGCCGGAGTGAACCGGCTGCCGCCTCCTCCGTCTTCTCTCTGTGAAAAGTCTGCGGGTAAAACCCCGCAGCCGCCAGAGCAGAGGAGGCGTCCCGATGGAGATCGCAGTGGAGGACCTCACGGTGCGGTACGGCCGCCACCTGGCCCTGGCCGGGGTGAGCCTGCACCTCACAGAGGGGGTGACAGGCCTCCTCGGCCCCAACGGCGCCGGCAAGTCCACCCTGATGAAGGTGCTGGCGACCCTGCTCCCGCCCCGGACCGGGCGGGTCCGGATCGGCCCCTGGGTCCTGCCCCGGGACCAGCATCCGGTCCGGGAGCGGCTGGGCTACCTTCCCCAGCAGTTCGGCCTCCCCGGCAACCTCACCGGCCGGGAGTACCTCCAGTACGCGGCAGCCATGAAGGGCGCCCCGGCCGCGGAGGCTGA
>QGUP01000486.1 GCA_003242505.1 Bacillota bacterium | reverse complement strand
AACCCCGAGATGATCCAGACATGATAGGCATCAGCCGTCCCCGTAGCCGGCGGGTCCCAGGTCACGTGCACACTATATCCGTCGCTCTCCCACTGGACCGTGGCAGCAAGATTTTGAACGGGCCCAGAAGGAGAGGCGCCCATAGCGACACGTGGAACCATCATTCCGCTCACCAGCACCAGCACACCCGCCAGCGCACGGAGCCGGCCCACATCTATCCCCCCTTCGGCAGTTCAGGCCGGCCGCCAGTGCGGCCGGCCTGCTCAGTCGTCGTCGCTGTCTACCCGGGTGAACACCCGTACCAGGGCCACGATCCAGTCCCAAGCGAGATATGCCAGAAGCAGCCCCATCGCTATGTACGCCAGAGGGGCCATGGCAGCCACAGCGTTCGCCGTGGCCTGTTCCAGCCCCGGGAGGTAGGCGTCCCAGTTGATGCCGCTGAACACATTCGGGAGCTGCACCTAGACCACCACCCCCCCCCCGGGGCTGGACACCAGTGCCGGAGATTACCGGCGCCCGCCGGCGGCGCCCCGTAGGAACCCCAGGCCCCGGGTCAGCAGCGCACCGGCCAGGATGATGCCGGCCGCAATCGCAGCGAGCGGCCAGAACATCGCCACCGCATCGCTGACGTGGGCACCGAGGTTCGACAGGTCGATGGTCACGCCGCTGAGAGGAGTAGACACGCCACACCATCCCCTTCCCGTGGTGGGTTTATGGCAAGGCCGGTTATCCGGCCACGTGCCCGCATCAATACCACCGCATGGTCCTCAGCCCCCAGCTCAGCACGTAGGCGGCGACAGCCATCCCCATCGCTAGCAGCCACACGGGGAGGAGCGAATCCAGGGAGTTCTGAATCGCAGCGTTCAGCTGCGACATGGGCAAGGTGAACACCATCCCTGGTCACCTCCTACGTCTGGCGGCGGACGAGGCTCAGGAGGGTGTAGAGGACGAACCCTCCGATGGCCGTGCCGACGACGATGTACGCGATGGGGGCGGCGGTCGCAAAGAAGTTGTTGGCGTGCCGCAGGATGGTGCTGGTATCCAGAATCACGTACACGCCCTACCGCCTCCAATCGAGTAGGTCCAGGGTGGCCGGAAGGAGCACGCTCACCGCCAGGGCCCCCAGGAGGATGCCCCGCCAGGTCCCACCGGCGGCAATCTGGTAGGCCAGCTCCCGGAAATCAGCGAGGTAGGCGTCCATCCGGCACCCTCCCCTACCAGTCCAGCCACCAGCCGACAACTGCGAGGAGCACGGCCCGAGTGGCCAGGAGAGCCGCCGCCGTCCCGACCACCACCAGCGCCAGGCCGGCCCAGTCCGTCCAAACCTGCTCTGGCGTCACCAGCACGGCCATCACCGCAGCACCGCCCGCAGGGCCCTGTAGATCTGCTGGCCGGCCAGCATCACAGCTACAAGCAGCAGCAGACCAGCGACCAGCAGATCGCCCATGTCGATCTGGTACTGCAGAGCCACCGTGGCCCCGCTGCTGAGGGTGTACCCCGTGTACGGCGACCCCGCCTCCAGGCTCCGAACCCGCTGCTCCAGGAGCTGCAACTGGGTCACGAGTTCCTGCTGCCCGGAAATCAGCGTGTCCAGGCGCTCCAGAGTCAGGGCCTCAGCCTCCGTGCAGGATTCACACACGTGGGCACCTCCTCGCCTCACATGTTAGAAGGCCGTTTTGTCACGTTGCAAGTTTTTGCGCGCACTTTTTCCTCGTGGCTCTTGTGATCCAGTTGCGCGTTGCGCGGAGCACAAGGGCTACGCCCTGATGTCTGAGTTGCAACGGACAGGGCCCCGGTCGCCCGGGGCCCTTCCATTAGAACGGAACTGCCTCGTCCTCGTCCGGCAACGGCGGCACCTCGTCAGGCAGCCGATCCAGATACACCACCTGGGACCCTGCCCCTCCGACGTGCACCTCCCAGACCTGGCGCCGGAGGCCGTCCTGGGTCTCGTAGGTGCGGCTCTGCATCCGCCCCTTGACCAGCAGTAGCCGGCCCTTCCGCAGGTAAGCTGCGTGCTGCTCGAACCGCTTGCGCTTCACCCCATCCGAGTCCCCCTCCGGCGAAGGACCCCACCAAATCACATCGAAGAAGTCCGCCTGGTCGGTGCCGGGCCGGTCCACGGCCAGCCGGAAACGGATCACAGGCCGGCCGGAGTCCGTGTACCGCAGCTCGGCACCGTTCGTGGAAGTCTCATCGTTCCGATCGGCCCGGGTCAGCCGGCCGATGAGGAAAATCTGGTTCAGCGAAGGCATTTGATCATCCCCCTAGTCG
>QGUP01000066.1 GCA_003242505.1 Bacillota bacterium | reverse complement strand
CCCCGGCCCCGGGTTCCTCGGCCCTGGCCTCCTGGGCCTTGCCCCCCGGGGCTCCGGCCTCCCGGGTCCTTACCTCCTGGGCCCTGGCCTCCGGGGCCCTCGCCTCCTGGGCTCCAGCCTCCTGGGCCCCGCTCTCCTGGGCCCGGGCCTTCCGGCGCCGCCGGCGCCCCGACCGCCGCCGCGGCGCCGGCGCCTCCTCCGGCGGCCCCGCCGGTTGCCCCTGGGCCCCGGGGTCCTCGGCGAGCCCACCCGGGGCAGGAGCCGGGGCCGGTGCCTCATCGGCCCGGGCGGGCCGGTCCCTCAGATCCAGGGCGGCGCCGGCCTTCGCCCCGGCCGGCCCGTCGGGCCGGGCTTCCCCGAGGGCGGCGTTCCGCTCCGCCACGGCCCGGCCCAGGCGGCCGCCCACCTCCTCCTCGGTCCCGAGGATCTCGGCCGCGGTCTTCAGCCAGCCGGAAGCCAGGGCCGGTTCCGGCTCAGGCTCAGGCTCCGGCTCAGGCTCCGCCACCTCCTCCTCCGGGGGCACCACCGGCGGCACATAGCCGGGGGCCAGGGAGGGATCCTGCTTGGCCGCCTCGTAGGTATCCTGCTCGAACCGCAGGCAACACATCAGCCGGCCGCAGAGGCCGGAGATCTTGCTCGGATTCAACGCAAGATTCTGATCCTTCGCCATCCGGATGGAGACCGGGGCAAACTCGCCGAGGAAGCTGGTGCAGCAGAGGATGCGGCCGCAGGGGCCGATGCCCCCGATGAGCTTGGCCTCATCCCGCACCCCAATCTGCCGCATCTCAATCCGGGTGCGGAAGATGCTCGCCAGGTCCCGGACCAGTTTCCGGAAGTCGACCCGTCCCTCGGCGGTGAAGGAGAAGATGATCTTGGAACCGTCGAAGGTGTACTCGACGTCCACCAGGTTCATGTCCAGCCCGTGGGCCTCGATCCGCTCCAGGGCGATGGCAAAGGCCTCCCGCTCCTTGGCCTTGTTCATCTGGGCCTGGAGGGCATCGGCCTCGGTCGCGATGCGGATCACCGGCCGGAGGGGCTGAACCACCTCTTCCTCCGGCACGTACTTGGGGCCGATGGCCACGTCGCCGTACTCAAGGCCCCGGGCGGTTTCCACGATCACCTTGCAACCGACGGAAACGGGGTGGTCGGCAGGGTCAAAGTAGTAGATCTTTCCCGCCTTCTTGAAACGAACTCCCACCACCCGGACCACGGAATCCCCCCTTTCGGGTCCCGGTTCTAGTATATCGTTTTCCGACGGTTGCGGACAGATTATGTCAACCATCACATTCTGTCAACCATCACAGCCCCGCGGCTCTCGGCCGCCACCGGGAGTGGCCGCTGAGGCGCAGGAACATCACGTCGAGGACAAGCCGCAGGGCCGCGTTCCGGTCGATCTGCTGCCGGGCGAGGCGCACCGCCTCGGCCATCGCCAGGAGCCGCTCCCGGCCGAGGCGGGCCGCGACGGACTGCACAAAGGGCAAGGAGTCCTGGGCCACCGCCAGGCCGGGGTCCGCCCCGGACGCGACCAGCAGGCAGTCCCGGAGCCAGAGGAGCAGGAGGTCCAACAGCTCCGGCACCTCGTCCCGCTGCTGCTCCAGGGCCTCGGCCCGGGCCAGGCAGCCCAGGGGGTCCAGGCCCCGGGCCACCTCCTCGAGGAGGGCCCGGGCCTGCTCCCGCCGCCGGGAGACCGCCTCGTCCCCGGCGAGTTCCCGGGCCCGGCCGATACTGCCGCCGGAGAGGGCCGCGAGGAGCCGGGCCTGCTCCGGCGCCATCCCCTCCCGCTCCAGGGCCGCAGCGATCGCTTCCGGGGGCGCGGGCGGAAAGATCACCGGCTGGCATCGGGAGCGGATGGTGGGCAGGATCCCCGCCTCGTTGGCGGTGGTCAGGACGAAGACCGTGTACGGCGGCGGCTCCTCGAGGGTCTTCAGGAGCGCGTTGGCCGCCTCGGGCCCGAGGCGGTCCGCCTCCACCACGATCACCACCTGGGCCCGCCCCTCCGCGGGCAGCCGGGAGACAAAGGTGCGGACGGGGGTCCAGCCGTCGGGGGTGTCGTCCCGCTGGACCACCAGGCCGAGCTTGATGGTCCGGCCCGGGGGATTGAGGACCAGCACGTCGGGGTGGACGCCCTCGATCACCTTGCGGCACTGGCGGCACCGGCCGCAGGAGTCCCCCGGCGCCGGCGGCTCGAGGCAGTTGAGGGCCCGGGCCAGGAGCCGGGCCGCCTCCTGTTTGCCCACCCCCCGGGGGCCGGTGAAGAGGTACGCGTGGGCGGTGCGCCCGGCCGCCACGGCCCGGCGCAGCATCTCCGCCGCCAGGGACTGCCCGATCAGTTCTTCCCAGCCCATGAGCACCCTGCCCTGCGAATCAGAACTTCTCAAACCGCTCCACGTTGAGGACGAAGACCGTGGCGCCGCCGACGATGACCTCGACGGGGAAGGGGATGTAGGCGTCCGCCGGCCCGCCCATCGGGGAGAGGGGCGTCACCAGCTGCTCCCGGGCCTTGCAGGTCCGGCGGATGATTTGAAGGACGTGCTCCACCCGATCGTCCTCCACCCCGATGAGCAGGGTGGTGTTGCCTTCCCGCAGAAAGCCACCGGTCGAGGCCAGTTTGGTGGCCCCGAAGCCGGCTTCCGTCAGCGCATCCAGCAGCCGGGCCTGATCCTTGTCCTGGATCACCGCCACGATCAGTTTCACCGGCGCCACCTCCCCCAATCCAGGCCCTGACGGCCGGCCCCTCAGGCCCCAGGCCCGGCCCCGTCCCGCCGGGGTCGGGGCCAGATCTCTTCCACCAGCCGGCGGATCTCGGCCTGCACCTCGTCCACCGGCCGGGTGGCGTCGACGACCTTCACCCGCCGGGGTTCCGCCGCGGCCAGTTCCAGATACCCCGCCCGGACCCGCTCGAAGAACGCCGCATCCATCTGCTCCAGCCGGTCCAGTTCGCCGGCGGCCTTCCGCTCCATGGCCACCTCCACCGGCACATCGAGCAGGATGGTCCGGTGGGGCTTCAGCCCCCCGGTGCCCATCTCGTTGATCGCCGCGACAAAGTCCGGCGGCAGCCCCCGGCCGAAGGCCTGATAGGCCAGGCTGGAGTCCACGTACCGGTCGGAGACCACATTCCGGCCTGCCCGGAGGGCCGGCCAGATGACCTTCAGGGTCAGTTCGCTCCGGGCCGCCGCGTAGAGAAAGGCCTCGGTGTGCACGGTCATGGGGTAGGCCGGGTCCAGGAGCAGCTCCCGGATTCGCTCCCCCAGGGGGGTGCCGCCGGGTTCCCGGGTGGCAATGAAGTCGTATTCCTTGCTCCGGAGGTACTCCACCAGGAGCCGAAAGTGGAGGCTCTTGCCGGAGCCGTCAATTCCCTCGAGGGTGATGAAAACGGGCAACGGCGTCACCTCATTCGTCTGCGCCCCGGCTTCCTCCGATGCGGCCGCGGCTCTCCGCCTTCGGCCGCAGTGTCCCCTCCTTGGGCCGCCGCCTCTCCTCCCTCGGCGGCGGTGCCCCTCACTCGGCCACCACCCGGATGGTCCGGAGGGTGGGATCCGCCGGCCCCTGGAGGTGCTGGCCGGTGCGAAGGCACTCCTCCAGGTAGGCCAGCACCGCCGGGGTGATCCGCTCCCCCGGGGCCAGGACGGGGATGCCCGGGGGGTAAGGGGCCACGAGTTCAGCGGCGATTCTCCCCTCGGACCGGGAGAGGGGCACGGCTTCCTGGGGCCCCAGAGCCGCCTCCCGGGGGGTGAGGACCACCTCGGGCCAGGGGGGCAGCCCCGGCGGCCCCGCCCAGGCCCCGTCCCTCCGGCGCCGGCCGGGCCGCAGCCGCCGGACCGCCGCCACCAGCCGGCGGAGGCTTTCCCGGCTGTCCCCGGGGCTGAGGATCGCCAGGAGATAGCCATGCCCCGACAGTTCCACCGCTACCCCCTGGCGCCAGAGTTGCTCCGCCGCCTCGTACCCCGTCAGCCCCCGGCCCCGGACGTCCAGGATCAGCCGGGTCGGGTCCATCCCGGGGTAGTCCGCCACCCGCACCCCCGGCACCCGGGCCAGGGCCTCCCGGGCCGCGGCGGCCAGGGCCAACGCCCGGTCCCAGAGCCGCCGGCCCCGGAGGGCGAGTTCCCGCCGGGCGAGGTCCAGGGAGGCCATCAGCAGGTAGGAGGGGCTGGTGGACTGGACCAGCCGGAGGGCCGCCTGCACCCGGTCCGGGTCCAGCCGGCCGCCGTGGCCCAGGTGGAGGAGGCTCGACTGGGTAAGGGACCCGCCGGTCTTGTGGAGGCTCTGGGCCGCCGCATCGGCCCCGGCGGCCAGGGCTGATGGCGGCAGGTCCGGGTGGAAGGCGAAGTGGGCGCCGTGGGCTTCATCCACCAGCACCGGCAGCCCCCGGTCGTGGGCCAGCCGGACCAGCGGGCCGATGGCCGCGGGAATCCCGTGGTAGGTGGGGTGGACCACCACCAGGGCCCGGGCCTCGGGGTGCCGGTCCAGGGCCTGGGCCACCGCTTCCGGCGCCACCCCCAGGGGGATGGCCAGGTCCGGGTCGTAGGCCGGCGGCAGCCAGACCGGCCGGGCGCCGGAGAGAATCAGCCCTCCGTGGACCGACCGGTGGGCGTGCCGAGGCACCAGCACCGCCTCCCCGGGCCGGAGGGCCGCCAGGAGCATGGCGTGGATGCCGGCGGTGGTTCCCCCTACCAGGAAAAAGCTCCGGGCGGCGCCGAAGGCCGCGGCGGCCAGGGCCTGGGCCTCGGCGATGACCCCGCTGGGCGCGTGCAGGTCATCGAGCCCCGGAGCTTCGGTCAGATCCAGCTGCAGGGCGCCGGCGCCGAGCCACCGCCGGAGCGCCGGCGGTGCCCCCCGGCCCTGCTTGTGGCCGGGGACGTGGAAGACCGCCGGCTGCCGGCGGAGATACCGCTGCAGCGCGGTGAACAGGGGTGTGCGGCGCTGGTCCAACACGGCGGCGCTCCCTCTCCGGCAGGCTCTCCCAGGCTTCATCTCCGGGTGCATTTGTTCCATTCGACACGTGGCCGCCGGTTCCCTACAGGGGCGCCGGATCCGGCGCCCCCGGGATCCCACCGGCGGCCACGGCTGAAGGCCTTGTGCTGGTCCTACTTCCTGGTCAAGCGCCGCTCCCGGAGCACCAGCCGGACGTCGCTGCCCCGAAGGAGCAAGACCTCCGACAGCCCCACCAGCCGGGAGAAGATCCGGTCGCCGTAAATCTCCCCCAGTTCTGCCAGAGAAAGGTTGGTGGAAACCACCCAGGGGAGCTGCCGGTTGATCCGGTGGTTCAGAACGTTGAAGAGCTGCTCCACGACAAAGTCCGAGGGCTTCTCCGCCCCCAAGTCGTCCAGGACCAGGAGGTCGGACTCCAGCAAGAGCTGCATCCCCCACCGGCCGCCCTCGTCATCCTCGAACCGCTGCCGGCGGAGGACGTCGGCCAGCTCCGGAAAGGTGAAATAGACCGCCACCCGGTGGTGCTGGACCACCGCGTTGGTGATCGCGGTGGCCAGGAAGGTCTTCCCCAGCCCGACCCCGCCCATCAGGATCAGGTTGTGGGTCACCTTTTCCCCCGCGGCCACCGCCCGGGCGAACTCCTGGCACTGCCGGAGGATCTCGGCCATGTAGGGCCGGTCCTCCGGCGGGTAGACGGTGAGGTCAAACCGGTCGAAGGTCTGCTCCCGCATCGGCTGGGTGAGGCCCGAGATCCGGTAGAGGTCGGCGATCTCCTCCTGGAGCAGGCAGTGGCACTTCCGGGGGGGCGGGGCCACATCCTGCCCGGGCTCGACCCGGGGCTGGATCCAGCCGGTGTCCTGGCAGTCCGGGCAGTCCCACTGCACCTCCAGTTCCGCCGGGTCGATGCCGTGTTGCCGGAGCAGTTCCTCCCGCTCCCGGGCCAGGGCCTGCCCCCGGGCGAGGAGTTCCTCCGCGTCCGCGGCCGGCATCCCCAGGGCCCGCCGGGCGAGCTGCAGCCCCAGGGCCGCCATCTCCTCCTTGATCTCCCGCAGCCGGGGGATCCGAGCCATGATGGCCGCTTCCCGCTGATCCCGCTCCTGGAGCCGCTGGCGGATCCGGGCCTCCCGCCGTTTGGCGCGCTCAGCGCTTAGGCTTCCATATAAATTGCTCATAGTATGCGTCATCCTTCCGGGGCACCGGCCTCACCACGTTGGACCTGGGCCGGGCAGCAGTGGACCGGCTGCCGGACCGGGACGCGGCCTCCCGGGCCCGCCGGCGCTCCTCCAGGAGCCGCTCCGCATCGGCCAGGGTCCGGACGCCCTCCTGGAGCCAGCGCTGGAGAATCCCGTCGACGTAGGCAAAGGTCGGCCGCCCGTTCAGGATCGCCTCGTCGCAGGCCCGGAGGATCACCTCCTCCGGGAAGTTCCACTCCTTGGTCCACTTCTCCAGCTTCTCCTGCTCCGCCGGGGTCAGCCGGCGGCTCTGCTGGCCCAGCCGGGCGATCACCCGGCCCCACCGGACCATCAGCTGCTGGTGCCGGGCCTCGGCGGCCTCCGCGTCCTCCAGGGTCCGGATCCCTTTCTCGTGCCACTGCCGGGCGATCTGGTTGAGGTAGCTGAAGCGGGTGATCCCCCGCTCCACCCCCTCGTCCAGGATCGCCCGGACTACCCGGTCGTCAAAGCCATAGGTATAAATCCAGTCGATGATGTCCCGGACCTCCCGGTCCGACAGCGGCCGGTTGAGCCGCTGCTCGGCGTACCGGAGGAGGGGCTTATGCCGCTCCATCTGGTCGAGGAAGCTGGTGGCGGGCGGCTCGTCCGGCGTGGTGGCGGCCGCCGCCTCCTCGGCAACGGCTTCCTGCTGCTGGAGCAGCTGGTTCAGCTTGTCCACCAGGGGGCGGAAGTTAAAGGTCAGTTCGAGCCGGTCGGGGTCGTCCCGGTAGAAGACCAGGCCCAGGTCGGCAAACTCCATCAGCCGCTCCCGCATCTTCCGGTACCGGTCGGGGTTGCCCTCGGCCCGGATGCAGTAGTCGGCCCCCAGGGGATCCTGGGCCTGGAGTTCCGGCTCGTTCAGCAGCACGAGCAGCTTGCCCAGGTCGTCGTAGCCCAGGTCCAGGGCGTTGGCCCAGTCGATGAGAAGGCGCGGAAAGGCAATAAACCCCCGCCTCAGGATGGCCAGGGCCAGATCCACGCTGCCACCCCCATGCCGGCCGCTGGGGAAGGCACGGACCGGCGGCCGTTTCATCCCCAGTCGGGCTTCCGCCCAGAAAGTGCGTCCAATGCGTTCGACCCGCGCCGGAGGGATTCCTTCCCGACACCGGGGGGAGGTGGTCTGCCCCTACGCCCCCTCCATCGCCAGGGCCAGCCGGTAGTCCTCGGGGGTGTTGCAGTTGAAGAAGAGCCGCTCCGGCGGGCCGAAGGAGCGGATCTCCTCCTCCCCCACCTCCCGGACCCGCACCCGCTCGAAGAGCCGGACGATCCGCCGCTCCCCGGCGGCCAGGAGGTCCGCCACCGCCTGCAGGCAGTCCCGGGTGTAGACCGCGCAGGTGGGCTCGTACTGGCCCGCCACCACCGGCACCACCGCGTCGGCCTCCCGGGCCAGGGCCACCAGGTGGGCCACCAGCCCCGGGTGGAGAAAGGGCATGTCGCAGGCAACAACGAACGCGACCCGGTGGCGGCTGGCCCGGAGGCCGGCCTCGATGCCGCCCAGGGGGCCGGACCCCGGCTCCCGATCCTGGACCATGGGCAGCCCCAGGAAGGCGTAGGTCTCCGGCTCGTTGGTCACCACCACCACCTGATCGAGCCAGGCCTGGAGCCGGCGGGCCACCCGCTGGATCAGGGGCTCTCCGTGGAAGGGCAGGAGCGCCTTGTTGGTCCCCATCCGCCGGGACTGGCCGCCGGCCAGGATGCAGCCGCAGGCCGGCAGTCTCCCGGACCCTTCCGCCAGCCGCTCCTCGGCCACGGGCCGTCCTCCTCTCTGGCGAAGGTCTCGTCCGCCGGGGCTCAGCCCCGGGACTGGGACTTAGAGGATCCGCTCGGCACCGGTGTAGACCACCATGTGCCCGGCCCGGAGGTAGCCCACCAGGGCCATGCCGAGCCGCCGGGCCAGCCGGATCGCCTGGTCGGTGGCCGCGGTCCGGGAGGCCCCCACCGGGACGCCGAACCGGGCCAGTTTGCTGCAGATCTCATAGGAGATCCGACCGGTGGTGAGCACCACGAGCCGGGCCGGGTCCCAGTCGGCCCGGAGCGCGGCGCCGATGGCCTTGTCCACCGCGTTGTGCCGGCCGATGTCCTCCCGGACCAGCACCTCCCCGGTCACCACGTCCGCCACCGCCGCCCCGTGGACGCCCCCGACCTCCCGGTAGATCCGGCACCCGGCCTGGAAGGCCCCCAGGAGCCCCCCGAGGGTCTCCCGGCTCACCCGGAGGTCCGTGGCCACCGGCCGGAGGCCCAGGGCATCCCGGACGGAGGAGAAGGTAACCCCCTTGCCGCAGCCGGAGGTCAGGTACCGCCTTCGGGCCATCTCCGGGTTCCAGGCGGGGGAGAGCCGGGCCCGGACCTCCACCCGCCCCTCGGCCACCGCGACGCTCTCGACATCCCCGGCGCTGGCGATGATCCCCTCGGAGAAAAGGAAGCCATAGGCCCAGTCCTCCAGGGCCACCGGGGTGGTCTGGAGGGTGACCAGGGGGGAACCGTTCAGCACCAGGGCCGTTGGCCGCTCCACCGGCGCCGGGGGCCGGCC
>QGUP01000485.1 GCA_003242505.1 Bacillota bacterium | reverse complement strand
CGGCCATCCAGGCCGCAGGGGGCGAGGCCTGCGCCCTGCAGGCAGACGTGGGCGACCCTGTCCAGGCCGCGGGCCTGGTGGACCGGGCCGCGGCCCGGTGGGGGCGGCTGGACATCCTGGTCAACAACGCCGGCCTCGCCCTGTACAAGCTCCTCATGGACACCACCCCGGCGGAGTGGCAGCGGCTCCTGGCCGTGGACCTGGGCGGGACCATCGCCTGCAGCCGGGCGGCCATCCCCCACATGCTGGCGGCGGGCTGGGGGCGGATCATCAACATCAGTTCGGTCTGGGGGCTGGTGGGCGCCGCGGGAGAGGTGGTCTACTCCGCGGCCAAGGCCGGGGTGATCGGCTTTACCAGGGCCCTGGCCAAGGAACTCGCCCGGGCGGGGATCACCGTCAACGCGGTGGCCCCAGGGGCCATTGAGACGGAGATGCTTGCCCACCTCTCTCCGGAGGAGCGGGCCGCCCTGGCCGGGGAGATCCCCATGGGCCGGCTGGGCCGGCCGGAGGAGGTGGCCGCGGCGGTGCTCTTTCTGGCCAGCCTGGAGGCGGGGTACATCACCGGGCAGGTGCTGTGCCCTAGCGGCGGCTGGGCGGTGTGAGGCGGCGGAGCGCGCGGGGCAGCCCGGTGGGGCTGGGGCCCCGGTTGCCGGCGGAGCGGGAGCGAGGCCCGCCAGGCTGTGGGCGGCCGGGCCGAGGCCCACGGCCCCGCGATGGTGAAGGGGGAGTCCGATGCGGCCGGAGGTGCTGGCGGAACTCAGGGAGATCGTCGGTCCCCAGTACGTGCTGGACCGGCTGGAGGACCGGATCTGCTACAGCACCGACGCCACCTGGGAGCGGGCGGTGCCGGACGTGGTGGTGCTGCCGGAGACCACCGATCAGGTCAGCCGGATCCTGCGCCTCGCGAACCGGGAGGGGATCCCCGTCACCCCCCGGGGCGCGGGGACGGGCCTGTCCGGGGGCGCGGTACCGGTCCGGGGCGGGATCGTCCTCAGCCTCACCCGGATGAACCGCATCCTGGAGATCGACCGGCGCAACCTCCTGGCGGTGGTCCAGCCCGGGGTGGTGACCGGCGACTTGCAGCAGGCCGTCGAGGCGGTGGGGCTCTTCTACCCGCCGGACCCGGCGTCCCTGCGGGTGAGCACCATCGGCGGCAACATCGCCGAGAACGCCGGCGGCCCCCGGTGCTTCAAGTACGGGGTGACCCGGGACTACGTCCTGGGGCTGGAGGTGGTGCTTCCCACCGGGGAGGTGCTCCGGACCGGGGCCCGGACGGTGAAGAGCGTCACCGGCTACGATCTCACCCGGCTGATGGTGGGGAGCGAGGGCACCCTGGGGGTGGTGACGGAGGCCACCCTCCGCCTCATTCCGAAGCCTGAGCACCAAGCGACCCTGATGGCGGTCTTCCCCCGGCTGGAGGAGGCCGGGGAGGCGGTGAGCCGCATCGTCGCCGCGGGGGTGGTGCCGGCGAGCCTCGAGATCATCGATCAGACGGCCCTCACGGTGGTGGAGGAGTTCCTGCAGATCGGCCTGCCGACGGAGGCCGAGGCGGTGCTTCTGATCTCGGTTGACGGCTGGCGGGAGGCGGTGACCCGGCAGGTGGACCGGGTGGCCGGGGCCTGCCGGGAGGCCGGGGCGGCGGCGGTGGAGGTGGCCCGGACCCCGGAGGAGGAGGCGGCCCTCTGGCGGGGCCGGCGGTCTCTGAACCCGGCCCTTACCCGGCTGGGGCCGGTGAAGGTAGGGGAGGATGTCGCGGTGCCGCCGGCCCAGGTGCCGGAGTTCATCCGCCGGTTCCAGTACCTCCGGCAGAAGTACGCCGGGTTGCCGATGGTGGTGTATGGCCACGCGGGGGACGGGAACCTCCACCCCAACGTGGTGGTGGACCCCCGGCGGCCCGGGGAGCGGGAGCGGGTGGAGGCCTGGCTGGCGGAGCTGGCCCGGCTGGCCCTGGACCTGGGGGGCACCCTCTCCGGGGAGCACGGCATCGGCACCCTGAAGGCGCCCTTCCTGGAGTGGGAGGTGGGGCCGGTGGGGCTGCAGGTGATGCGGGCGATCAAGCGGGCCCTGGACCCCAGGGGGATCCTGAACCCGGGCAAGATGGGGCTGGACGGGGGTCGCGCCGTGGAGGTGGCGGGCTGTGGCGGCGCCTGAGCCGGGGGCCGGTCGGCGCGGCGTGAGCGGGAGGCCTGGAGGGCCGGGCGGGAGCGGGGGACGTGGGAACCGGGGCGAGGGCGGAAAGCCTAGGGAGACCCTACACCAGTGGGCAAGACGCACCTGGCGGCATCG
>QGUP01000484.1 GCA_003242505.1 Bacillota bacterium | reverse complement strand
GGGCGATGGCGAGAATCTGCAGGGCGGTCAGGTCGTTGCCGGCGACGACGGCCATGGGCAGCTCCGCGGTGGCGAGGAGCTCTTCCATCGCCCCGGGGGCGTCGAGCCACCCCCGGCCCACCTCCGCATACCGGACCGCCACCGGCCGGCCTGCAGCCTGGACCGCCCGGTCGAACCCCTCCCGCCGGGCGGCGAAGCTTGGATCCTGAAAAGTCTCACAGATGTAAACGACCGTTCGGTAGCCTGCGGCCAGGACATGGGCGGTCACCTCTTCCGCCCCACCCACGTTGTCGGAGATGACCGAATCCACCCCCCGGACGTGCCGGTCGACCACGACCACCGGCAAGCCCTTCCCGGCCGCTTCCCGGGCCAGTTCATCCGGGGTGTCCGCACCCATGAGGATCAGGGCGTCGCACCGGTCCTGAAGCCCGTTCAGCCACTCGGGCCCCGCCCCGGGATCGTAGGTGAAGAGGGAGAGGTAGTGCCCCTCGGACCGGAGCACCTCCTCCACCCCCAGGAGCACCTGGCCGTAGAAGGAGCCGCCCACGGGCTCCGGGTCGTAGGCCTCGATGCGCCGGGGAATGGCGACGGCTACCCGGCAGGTCGTCTGACCCCCCTCGGCGTACTTGCCCTCCTCCAGTTGGCGGACCGCTTCCCAGACCCGCCGGGCCAGTTCCGGCGACACCCCGCCCTGCTGGTTGAGCACCCGGGAGACCGTGGCCGGGGAGACCCCTGCCAGCCGGGCTACCTGTCGGGTTGTCCAACGCCTCACGGGCATGCCTCCTCGCAGGACCGATTCCTGCCGGGCATCGGGGTGGGATGCAGCCGCCGGGAACCGGGTGGCAACCGCCCGGATCCGCGCCGATGCGGACCGGGGGCCACAAGGTCAGAAACGTAATCGTTTCTCGCCGTTTCCCCAATGAAACAGTACCATGGCCCAGAGGAAAACGTCAACAGGGCTTATGAAGCCGGTTTCAGCTATTTGCAACCCCATCATCTTGTTTCAGACTGTTTCAAGCGCAGGGATATCAGCGGGGTCACAGCCCGGCCCTGGCCACAGGAGAGGGTTACAGCCCCCGCCAGGGGATCCCCCGGCCCGGGATTCCTGGGGCCAGACCCCTCCCGGGGCCGGCACGGCCGGTCCGGGGCAGGAGCACCCGCCGCCCGCTCCAGCCCCGGCGGGGTGTTTCGCCACACCAACAAGACTGAAACAACGCCGCGGCCGCTGCCAGGATGGCAGCGGCCGCGGGACGTCCGGACCGACGGGTGAGGTCAAGCCCGGCGGGCCGGTCAGGCCAGCCCCAGCCGACGGAGGGCGTCTTCCCGCACCCGGCTGAGGAGCGCCTCCGCCTCGGCTGCGTTCCGGCTCACCACGGAGAAGTAAACCTTCAGTTTCGGCTCGGTCCCCGACGGGCGGACCATCACAAAGCCGCCGTCGGCAAACCGGTAGTGGAGCACGTTGGCCCGGCCCAGGGTCAGGGGATAGCGCCGGCCGGTCCCGCACTCCACCCCCTCGCCCAGGAGGTAATCGTCCCGGTAGGCGACGGGGATGCCGCCAAAGGCCTCCGGGGGATCCCGGCGCAGGGAATCGACCAGGGCCTGGATCCGCTCCTGCCCTTCCTTCCCGGGCAGGGTGACGTTGTGGAGCCCCTCCCGGAAGTGGCCGTACCGGTCCCAGATGGCCTCCAGGGCCTCGTAGAGGGTCCGGCCCCGGGCCTTGTGGTAGGCGGTGGCCTCGGCCACCAGCACCGCGGCCATCACCGCGTCCTTGTCCCGGACAAAGGTGGCCCCGAGGTACCCGTAGCTCTCCTCGAAGCCGAAGAGGAAGGTGTGGGAGCCGGTCTCCTCAAACTCCCGGATCTTGTCGCCGATGAACTTGAAGCCCACGTGGGTCTGCATCAGTTCCACGCCGTACTCCCGGCAGAGGGGCGCCACCAGGTTGGTGGAGGCGATGCTCTTCAGGATCACCCCGTTGGCCGGCAGGGTGCCCGCGGCCTTCCGGCTCTGGAGGATGTAGTCCGCGAGCAGCACGCCAATCTGGTTGCCGGTCAGCAGCCGGTACCGCCCCTCCCGGTCCCGGGCCATCACCCCGAGCCGGTCCGCGTCGGGGTCGGTGGCCAGGATCACGTCGGGCTCCTCGGTCGCGGCGAGCCTGAGGGCCAGGTCAAAGACCTCGGCTTCCTCGGGGTTGGGGGTGCGGACCGTGGGGAAGTTCCCGTCGGGCGCCTCCTGCTCCCGCACCACCGCAACCGGGTAGCCCGCGGCGGTGAGCACCGACCGGACCGGGAG
>QGUP01000065.1 GCA_003242505.1 Bacillota bacterium | reverse complement strand
ATGTCGCTCGTCGGGGTGTCGTTCGCCTTGCTACTGACCAACGCGGGGGAAGCGCCGGTCAACCCGACGGGGGTGGACGGCGGGTCCCGCTGCGAATAAGCGCTCGATGCACGGCAGGTCGGTGGGGTCGGCGACCAAGTACCAGTCGTTCGGGTCGGTCAGGAACGGGGTCACTACGACCTCCGCCACGCCGCGGAGAGTGTTGATGTCCGCGAGGATCTGACCGCCGATGCTGGTCTGCGGCACCAGAGTGGAGCCGACGAGCTTCCGGGCCGTCCACTCCAGTTCGGGCGGCACGACCAGCTTGGGCGGCTTGGTGAAGACCTGGATCTCGGCGCCGGAGTCGTCCTTCATCCGCCGGAGGGCGGTGATGGCGTTCTGAAGGGCGGTCTCGGAGAGAGGCTCAGACCCCAGGTTGCCTCGGGAAGCGTGGAACAGCGGCAGGCCGTCGGCCATGGTCGGGTTGGCCTGCAGGATCCCCTGGAACACCAGCCGGTTGATGAGCCGCGCGGCCGCACGGCCGAACCGGGCCGGCTGGTCCCGGATGAACCCCAGGTCGTCGTTCACGACGGTCTGCCAGCTGATCTTGAACTTCCGAGCGTAGACAGCGAGCTTGGTCTTCTCCCGGGACTCGCTCAGGGTGCTGTCCTTGACCTCCTCGTACTCCCGGACCTCCTCCAGGTCCTCCGCCTCGGAGACCCGGATCAGCTCCTTCTCCCGGAAGTCCCTCATATCGCCGGGGCGGACGATCTTCCGCCAGTCGTCAGGCACAGACCGGTAGGCGTCCAGCAGGACCCGGTTGGCCGCGTTGCCCATGAGGATGGGGAAGTCGCTGGTGGTCCCGGCCTCCTTCAGGACCTCATACGCCCGGTAGAGGCTGCCCCGCTCCAGGGCCTCGGCGAACCGCTCCAGGGTCTCCGGGTCGGACTTCAGCCGCAGGCTGCCCAGCAGCACCTCGTTCTTGTTCATCTCGTTCGGTCACCTCCCTTAACCCTTCAGGCGCACAGGAATGGTCGCCGTGGCGCCGGCGGCCACGGTGGCGAGAGCATGGCCGAACAGAACCCCGTTGGCATCCTTGTTCAGGGTCCGGTCGGCCTGGATGTAGATGGGGTCGCCCACGGCCACCGCCGAACCGCCGCCGCCATCGACAGCCTGGACAGGCAGGTTGAACACCCCCGCCACCTGCACGGTCGCGGTGCCGTCCTCCTGCCGGTCGATCAGGGCCACGCCGGTCAGCTGGCCGACCGCCACCGGGTCACCAGACCGCACGCCGGTCGGGACCGGCAGGCGCAGCCGGATGCCTTCCTGCACGAAGTTCTTGGCCATGGTTACTTGTCACCCCCCTTGTCACCAGCGGAGGTCCCGCCGCCGAAGATGCGGGAGAACACGGCGTCCACCTTGCTCCAGGCCTCAGCCATCCGCTCGGTGCTCGCGCTGCCGGAGGAAGCGGGCACCGTGCCGGACCCCGCCGTGGCCCCGGCCCCCCGCACCGGGCTGCCGGTCACCTGCGCGAGGTAATCCTGCTCGGCCTTAATGGCCTCGGCGATGCGCTGGCCCAGGGTCTCGGTGTCCAGGGCGCCATCCTTCATGGGCAGGGTCTGGGTCTCCAGCAGGCTGCGGACCCGGGCCTTGGCCGGCTCAGGCAGGTTGGACGCAGCCACCCGCTCCGCGATGAGCAGGCGGGCCTGGTCCTGCGCCCGGGCCTCCCGGAGAGCCTGCAACTCCTGCCGCAGGGCCTGGTTCTCGGCCTGGACAGCCTGCACGGCCTCCCGCAGAGGAGTCAGGGCCTCGTCGGCCTCCTGCCGGACGGCCTGCCGGACGCTCGCCTCGATGGCCTGCACCAGGTCCGGCCGGTTCTGGCGCAGGGCCTCCAGGGTCAGTTCCTCCCAGTTCACGCTCTCCTCTACCTCCTCTCCGAGATCGGGTCGGTCGCTGGCAATCAGCCGGTCGATCCGGCCGCCAGCGGCCGGTTCGGTGACGATGTCCACGGAGACCACCCGGGTGATGGCCTCCACAATACGACCCGTCCGGCCCTCAACCTGGCCGAGACGGGTCTTGCCCAGGGCATGGTGGCTCAGGCCCACCAGGTCCGGCCGCTCCCGGAGGATGGGAGCCAGCCAGGACCGGGCGCTGTCCAGCAGGTGCAGTTCGGCCTTCAGGGAACCGTCCGGGGCCACCTGGACGCCCTCGATCCACGCCACGAGGTCCCGCACCGACCGCTCCGGCCGCTCCCTGAGTTCTGCAGCCGTGGGATGGTCGGCGAAGACCCGGGCCCGCTCGTACAACGGCGCCGCAGCGACCAGGACCTCCCGCGGGTAGTAGCGCCCGTTGGCGGACCACCCGGGGCGAATGAGGGTCACCTCGAAGACCTTACCGGCGTCCCCGTCCTTGACCACGGCCTCGGTCAGCCGCTCCACGTCGCCCAGGACCTCGCCGGGGTCACTCTCTTGCAAGCTCTCCGGCGGCTCCCATCCGTGCTCACGGTACAACTGCCGGAGTTTGCGGATGGCCGCCCGGCGCTCCTCCGGCGACAGCTCCACCGGGTTGCCCCGGAACCCACCCGGACTGAGGGCCGCCGCAGCCCGGCCCAACTGGGCCCGCGTCACTTGCGGCTTGCCGTCCACCAGCTCCTTGATGCGGAGCTTCCAGGTGGACGGCTTCTCCGGGTCCGGCACCACCAGGAAGGCTGACGCCGGCCAGTCGTAGCCGTTCTCCCGCTTGGTTACCGCCACGCTCTCACCTCCTTTCGCTGTCGCGGACGGTCACCCGTCCGGCGCCCGGGGCCACCGCTCCCGGTCGATGCGGTGCATCACGCCTGCTTCCCTCCCTTCCCACTCCGCTTTGGCCGCTCGGTCAGCCGCTTCTGCTCCCGCCAGTAGTTGGCGACGGCCTCGCGGTCCCTGGCCTTCGCCACCTGCTCGTCGGTCTGAATGTCCGGCCGGACCATGCACCGGCACCGGGGATGGATCGGAGGGCCACCCAGCGGCAGCCGGTCGATGGGAAACACCTGCCCATCTAGGGGCCGGCAGTAAGGGCAGGTCCGGTCGTCCCTGGCCGTCATCCAGACCACCCGCTTGACGCCGTTCAGTTGAAACTGCCACAGGGCCCCCTGGTTGAAGGACCGGATGGTCTCCGTCCGGGCAATCACCTCCGCCCTGGTTTCCACCCGGGCGAACACACCCCGCTGCAGGGCGGTTCCGGTGGTCAGCCGCCTGGCGATCTGCTGCACCGACTCGCCCTGGATGATGCCCTGCAGGAGTTCCCGCCGGATGTCGGCCCGCAGGTCATCGGTCACCCGGCTGATGAGCCCCAGGTTGTACCTCTGCAGGGTGACCAGCGCCGGGCGGTTCAGGACCGAGAAAGTACCGATGATCCTGGCCCCCAGCACACGGCCGCCGTACTCATCGCCGACGGCCGTGGCCAGTTCCGGCAGCCGCTGGACCACCTCGCCCAACCGGACCTGGAGTTCACCGATGAGCACGTCGATCTCTCGCAGCAACTCCTCCTGGCGCCGGAGGTCACCGGGGTCGATCTCGCCCCTGGCAGCGATGCGGGCCAGGATGGCGTCCCGAGCCCGGCGGAGTTCGGTGATGAGCGCCCTGGCCTGGTCCCGCTCCAGCCGGAGTAGCCGCCGGTCAAACCGGTCGGCCAGCCGCTCGGCGTCCTCCGGGCTCAGGGCCTCGAACAGGAGGTCAGCCGCGCTGCTCACGGCCGCCACCACCCTCGCTGGGCTGGTCCGCCTCGCCCTCCTCATCTTCGGCCGGCGGTTCACTGGGGAACGGCGGGTACTGCTGGCTCATCCGCTCCCGCTCCCGGACCAGCCGCTCCTCCTGCTCCCGGAGGATGCGGGCTTTCTCGGCCTCCCAGTCCTCCACGCCGAGCTCGGAGGCGATGGTGGCGTCGCTCTTGATGCCCATCTGCTGCTCCAGTTGGGCCGCCTTGACCATATCCAGCAGGTCTTCGGTCTTGAGCGCAGGGAAGTTGATGTCGATGAAGCAGTCGACGGTCGGTTTTTCCTCCTTGACCTCGACTACCCGACCGTCCCGGTACACCTGCCGGGTGACCGTGTAGGTCTCCGGCAGCCTGCCGGCCCTAACCTGGGCCTCCAGCACCCGGCGGAACACCTGGCGCAGGATCCAGGCCATGAGCCCCTGCCACCACTCGAACTCCCGCCGCATGGGGAGCTCCATCGACTTGGCAGTGGCCAAGTTGCCAGTCGACGGGTCACCGAGCAGGTAATGCTCGAAGACGTTGGTGGCAGCAGCCACCATGAGCCGGAGGGCCCGACCGTCCTCCCGGGCATCGTCGGCGCCAATCTTGGCGTTGATGACCTCCCAGTCGACGCCCTCGCTGGCGTTGATGACGCTCCCTGGCTTCGGCGGCGGCATGCTGTTGGTCTCTCCTGGAGTCGACCGCAGCCGGCCGCCAATTTCCGCGGCCAGCTTGGCCGCCGCCCCGGCCAGCGCCTGTGGCCCGCCCTTGACCCGCCGGATCCACGCCCAGGCACCCTTGGCCTTGTTGATGCGGGCCCGGTCCTCCAGCCACTCCCGGTATGCCTTCGACCATGGCAGGGCCCGGTACAAAGGCGAGACCCCCCGGACCCAGCCGGGGGGCTTGTTGATGGCTACGAACAGGACCTCTTCGCCGGGTATCAGTTCATCCCGCTGCTCTTCCCGCCACGTCCGGCTCTGCTCATCGAAGACCCGGTACGTGTAGCGGCGCCAGACAGCCCGGAGTACGTGCCGGTCGTCGGGGTCGGTGATCACGTCCTGGATTTCCAGGGCTGGCACCAACCGGACCTGCACCCGTCCATCCTGACCTTCGTAGAACCTCAGACACAGCTCGCCGCAGACGGCGAGTGACTCGAACCACTCCACCTGGGCGAACTGCATTCGGTTTCCGGGGTCCACCCAGAACTCCCGCAGGGCCTTCTCAATCTCTGGCTCCTCTGCCGTGAAGCTGATGCCGGGACCCAGGACGAACACCCGCTTGATGTTGACCGCCTGGGCCAGGAGAGGATCCCGCATCCATCCGACCAGGGCCTCTCTTTGAATCTCCCGGATGCTCTCCGGTGGGGCCTGCTCGGCGCCAGTGCCGCCCGACAGGAGGGTCCAGCCCGGCATCTGGAGTTGCTGCAGTTGTTCCGAGAAGGCCTCGGCCAGGGCCTCAACATCCCCACGGGTCGCCAACCCGAACACCCGGGCCGCCAGCCGCTGCAGTGCGTTTGCCGTCGCAATCACCCCCTCCACGTCGGGTCAGGCTCGTACTGGTCCCAGGGTTCTCCCATCGCCGTCAGTTCTGCGAGCATCTGCACCGCTCCGCTCACAGCATCTACCTGGTCGTCGTGCTCACCGAGCGGGAATGCCGTTACCTCGTCCAAGAACGGCCCAACCCACTCGCCGGAAACGAGAAACACTTTCCCGGCCTCCGCCCGGGCCGCCCACGGCATGGCCCGCTGGACCTTGTCGCGGTCCACCTGCACGGGAACAATCGTGTGGGCCACCAGTTGCGGTTCCCGCAGGAGTTCCTGCACCGCCGCACCCTGGAAGCCCACCTTCTCGATGCCCACCGGAACGCCCGGTCCGTCCAACAACGCCGTCTGGACGATCACCCGCCGGGCATCCGGCCACTCCCACCGGCCACCAACGATGCCCCCGATCCACAGGTTGCCGTCAGCGTCAAGCGCCACCTTGGCTCCGCGGGTGTAGTCCGCCTTCGTCTTAGTCGAGGTGGCCAGGTCCCAGAACCGCACCCAGAACAGGTCGCCGGGCACCCGGTCCGGCTCGACGATGCGGAACCACTCCCGCTTGAACACGCCGCCGCCCGCTGGCAACGGACGCTGCTGGTACAGGGCGGCCCACACGTAACTGCCGACGCTGGCCCGAATCTGAGCCAGAGCGGCCTCATCGTACTGCTCCGGCCACAGCGCCTCCCCCGGGGCCCGGCCCAGCGGATCGTTCTCCTCAGCCATGGCTGGCAGCCTGAGCACCGTCCACTGGTCGGCGGTGGGGTCCTGCTCCGCTGCCCGGAGCAACCGGCCGGCAAGGTCGTCCTCGTGCCACCGGGTGAGAACCAGGATCACCGCAGCCCCCGGCTGCAACCGGGTGCGGAGGACGAACCGGTACCAGTCCCAGACGTTGTCTCGCTGGACCTGGGAGTTGGCATCTTCAGGCCCCTTGACCGGGTCGTCGATGATGGCGAGGTGAGCGCCCATACCGGTGATGGGCCCCCCGATACCCGCAGCGATCATGCCGCCGGGCGGTCGCCCGGGCGGGGCCTCGCGGTCCAGAACGTCCCACCGGTACATGGCGCTGGAGTTTGGGTCTACCCCGACGCTGAATACCTCCGGCCCGAACTGGGCGAGGTCGTTCCGGGCCCGCATGCTGAACCTTAGCGCCAGGGCCGCCGTGTGGGAGGCGATGATGACCCGCTTATCGGGGTTGCGCCCCAAGTACCAGGCCGGGAACTTGACCGTCGTGGTCTCGCTCTTGGAGTGCCGGGGCGGCATCATCACGATGAGCCGCTTGATCTCGCCCCGCTCCACCCGCATGAGGTATTCAGCCAAGAGCTTGACATGCCTCGGCCGGCGGTAGGTCGGGTCAACGTAGCTGGCCCAACCCAGGACGTGCGCCCTGGCCGCCCCGATCCTCCAGGCCCGGTCCGAAATCCTCGGCAAAGATGTGGTCGATAAGCTCGGGGTGTTCGGAGATGATGCGCTGGGTGATGTGAATCTCACGGCGATCCACCACCTCTGGCCGGGCGGTCGGCTTGCCGCTCAGGAGCTGGGCCTTGTCAATCGCCTGAGCCATCACCCCTACCAGGGCCCGAACCCAGGCCGCTCCGTCGCGGTCGTGCGGCTCAGGCCTGACCGCCACCGGCTTACCGTCCAGCCCAGGCACCCGCTCGCCCCTGTCGGCGATGGCAGCCTCAACCTTGACGGCCGCCTTCTCGGCGAGGGTGTAGAGCCGGTCCGCCAGCCGGCCCAGCCGCTCCGTAATCTGGTCGGCCACACGCTCGACGGCAATCTGGACCGCCCGCTCCCGGACTTCCTCTTCCAGCTGCCGCATTTTTGGCGTCCGGCGTTGCGTTGCACGGCTCCCCTGCGTTTCACCGTTGCAACGGTCCGCTGCGTTGCAACCGCGCCGGTGGAGCCAGGACCGGATGGTCCCGGCCGGGATGCCGGTCTGGCGGGAAGCCTCCGCGGCGCCAGACGCCGCGGCGATGGCGATGGCCTGGGCGATCTGCTCTTCCGTCCACCGCTGCGCCGGCACCGCTGTCACCTCCTGTCACCCTCAGTGGTTGTTGGCGAACCCTCCCGGCATGCCGTTCCGCCCAGCGGCTCCACCATCCTCGCGCAGGAAATTGCCAGAATGCCGGGGAATATCGCGATGCACCAACAACAGCCAAAGGGAGGTTGCCATATGGCCGAGTCAGCCGGCATCGAAGTCCTGCTGAAGCTCACAGACGGGCGGAGGATTTACGGCTACATCCTTGCGCCAGGTCAGGACGGGGAAGAGTTCCGGCCGCTGCAAACCCAGGTCGAGGTGTGCACGTTCCTGGGCCGGCTGGAGGATGATGACGACTTCCTCATTCAGCACACCGCTGACGGCCGGAAGGAATGGGTCCGCCGTTCATCGGTTCAGGACTTCGATTTCCCGCCTCCGTTCGCGTTTGTGTGACTCCCGGCAACCACCGGCTCCCGCCAGGCTGCATCGATGTAGCCGAAGTCGATGCCCCTGTTCCCCTCCACCATTCGCCGCCAGGCTTCAAACCTAAGCCACCGGCGGATGGCCGGGTCGATGTACGGCCGGGGCCTGTCGTCCTGCCCGGCGCGCCACACGCGGATGCGGCCGCGGCCCACGGCCGTCACCTCCTCAGTCCAGGCTCCGGCGCGGGTACCGTACCCCGGACGGCGAGGGCGGGGGCGGACCCACGCGCCGACCGTCCTGCTCCCGGCGCTTGCGGTCCACAGCGTAGTCCAGGACCGCCCTGCCGAAGGCCCGCAGGACCCGGACCTGCTCGAACAGTTGCCAGAACAGCCAAAGGCCCAGGAGGACCAGGGCCAGAAGCCCTGTCACGGCTACCACCCAAGCCGAGAGGGCCAGGAACCACTCCGGCAGCACGCCGCTACCTCCCCGCAACGGAATGGATGTGCCCCCGGGCTCCGCCGGCATCTGCGACTATCCCCGCCCTTCGGCGGGAGGTGCCCGGCCCGGGGGCAACGGTCACTGCATCGCAGCGAGAGCCCGCACGACCGGCGCCAGCGCGTCGTCCAGCGCGGCGGCGGTCTGGAGCTCCAGTGTCTCCTCCCCGCACGCGGCGCACCTGTACGCCGGCACGTCCTCGACGACGAGCCGCACCCGGCCGAAGCGGCGCTCCAGAGTCGTTGTGGTGAGAACAGACGTCCCCTCGCAGTACGGGCACGGCGACTGGGCCGGCAGTTGCGGCCAGGCCATGTCGTCGCTCACCTCCCCCGATTAGGGGGCCGGCGGGGAGCCGCCACAGCCCCCCGCCGGTGGTCCGCCGCAGCCGGAAGCTGGGCGGGACGTTTCGTACAGCCCAGGTGGAGACCTGGGCTGGAGGCTTCGTACAGCCCCGGCCCTGGCTCTTATAAACAATTCCGAGCCCACGTGACTAACGGCAAACTCGGATGCCGGCTTCCGCTTGAAAAAAAAAGAAAGACCAGGAGAAGCGCGACAGCCGCGAGCCATGCCGGCACGG
>QGUP01000483.1 GCA_003242505.1 Bacillota bacterium | reverse complement strand
TGTCCAGGCCCCCCGACGGGGAGATGGACCTGTCGGCTCCTCGGCTGGTGGCCGCCACCCAGGTGACCGCCGAGGGGCCCCGGACCGGCTATGCCGCCTTTGCCTACGTCTCGGACCTCCCCGACGAACTGCCCTTCCCCGGCAGCGAATGGGTCTACAGCCTCCAGGACCTGCCCTTCCCGGTGGAGCTCTGCCTGCGCTGGTCGTGCCTCGGCCACGAGGAGGCCCTGGGGGTGGTGCGGCGGAAAAAGCTCGAGATCGCAGACCAGGACCGGCACACCCGGACCAGCGGCGAGACACCGCCCCTGGCCCTCCTGGACGCCCAGGAGCAGGTGGCGATGCTGGAGCACGACCTCAAGCAGCGGAAGTTCCCTACGGTCCTCTGGTCGGTGGCCTGCATCGTCCAGGGCACGAGCCCCCGGGAGGTCTACGACCGGGTCCGGCAGCTCCGGGACCACCTGAGCGCCTACCAGATCAGCCTGGACGTGCCCGCGGGGGACCAGCTTTACGCCTTTCTGGAGGCGATCCCGGGAGCCCCCCGGCTGGTCACCGACTACATCCACCGGGTCCCGCCGGAGGCGGCCGCGGCGTCGATGTTCCTCTGCACCCGGACCCTGGGGGACGAGGCCGGGCCGTACATCGGCCGCACCGGGGTCCAGAAGCGGCCGGTCTACCTGGACCCCGCCCGGGCGCCGCAGCTGAACCGCTCGGCCTCCATCGCCTTTCTGGGCTCCCTCGGCGGCGGCAAGAGTTTTGCCGCCAACCTCCTCACCTACCTGGCGGTCATCTGGCGGGGGGCCCGGGTGCTGGTCCTGGACCCCAAGGGGGAGCGGAGCAACTGGGCCTGGGACCTGCCGGAGCTTGGCGGCCGGGTCCAGGTGATCACCCTCAGCCCCCGGGAGGAGGACCGGGGGAAGCTTGACCCCTTTGTCATGCTGGGGGAGGCCTTCAGCGAGGACGAAAGAAAGGAGACCGTCAACCTGGCGGTCTCCCTCCTCAGCTTCCTGGCCAACGTCCCCACCGGGGACCCCCGGTTTCTGGCCCTGATGCAGGCGGTGAGCGAGGTCTCCGCGCAGCCCCAGCCCTCCATGCTGAAGGTGGTCCGCCGGCTGGAGGAACTGGGACAGGACTCCGGGGCCATCGCTCCCCTGGCCCGCTACCTCCGGGCCCTCAGCGAAATGGCTTACGCAAACCTCATCTTCGGCCGGGGTGGGGAGGCGGGGCTGAGCCTGGACGCCCAGGTGAGCGTCCTCCAGCTTCAGTCGGTGACCATGCCGCCGCCGGACAAGTCCCGGGAGGAGTACTCCCTGGAGGAGCTTCTCTCCGTCGCCCTGATGCACGCGGTGACCGCCTTTGCCACCCGGTTCACCCGGCAGGAGCGGGACGTCTTCAAGATCGTCCTGATGGACGAGGCCTGGGCGCTCCTCGCCAGCGCCCAGGGCCGGAACCTGGTGAGCCATCTCCTCCGCACCGGCCGGGCGATGAACAACGCGGTCTACCTGGTCAGCCAGAACGTGGCGGACCTCCTGGACGAGCGGATCAAGAACAACATCGGCGTGAAGTTCGTTTTCCGGTCCACCGACCAGGACGAGGTGCGGAAGGTGCTGCAGTTCCTGAACCTCGAGCCGGACGAGGAGAACATCCTGGCGGTCCGGAGCCTGGAGACCGGCCAGGCCCTGATGCAGGACCTGGAAGGCCGGGTGGGGGTTGTCACCCTGGACCCGGTGCTGCCCCAGATCGCCCGGGCCTTCGACACCCGGCCGCCGGAGGCGCCCCTGGTGCAGGTGGCCGCCGGGGCGGAGGGGGAGGGGCGATGAGCCGGCAAAGGCTCCTCCTCGCCGGGGTGTTGGCCGCGGCGGTGTGGCTCGCCGCCGGCGGTGCCGCCGCGGCGGTGCAGCCTCCGACCTTCCAGCTCGAGGGCGACTTCCTGCCTGCCTCCCCCGGGGGCGGCGGCTCCGGCCCCGGGGCTCCCCTCTACGACCGGTATCCGGTCTGGCACTACGTCTACGGCGCCCGGCTGGACGGGCCGGACACGGTCCACCGGCTGGTCTACCTGGTGAACACAATCCAGGTGGCCAAGGCCTGGCTCCTGAAACTCGCCATCCGCACCGCGGAGTACGCCCTGCGGATCGATCTGGTCGGCCCCCTGGTGAGCCGGGCAGGCCTGGCGATGGAGCAACTCGCGGCCAGCCTCTGGGAGCAGGACGGCGCGGCCCTGGTGCAGGCGGGGCTCGCTGTGGCCGGGCTCCTCGCCCTGGGGGCCTACCTCTTTCGGGGGCACGCCCGGGCGGGGGCT
>QGUP01000064.1 GCA_003242505.1 Bacillota bacterium | reverse complement strand
CGCTGGGGCTCTATCGAAGACCGGTCACCGGCCTTGTTTCCCGTTAGCCCTGCGGGAAGGTCCCGCCGGCCAGCTGCTGCTCGGCCAGGGCGACCAGCTGCCGGGTGATGTTGCCGCCGACGGCGCCGTTCACCTTGGACGGGACGTCGCCGAGGTACCCCTGGTAGTTCGGGATGCCAAGCTGGGAGGCGATCTGCTGCTTCAGCTGGTCCAGGGCCTGGGCTGCCTGCGGGACGACTTTCCGGTTGTTCCGAGGCATCGAGGCACCCTCCTGTCTGACTCGTGTAGTGTGGGGTTCACCCATAGTGTGACCACCCCGCCGGCCGGTATTCCGGCAACGAGCCAGGATCCCGCCGGGAACCGCTGGGCCTGCCGCCATGGCAGCCTCTGGGCGGAGGTTGAGCCGGCCCTGGACCTAGGGCGCCAGGTAGCGGAACAGGTCGTCCACCACCAGCCTGGCGGCGATGGGCCCCAGGCCCAGGCCCCAGTGGCCGTCGTCCACCTCATAGACCCGACCCTGCTGGACGACCTGCAACTGGGACCAGAGGGGGTTCTTCTGCAGGGGCGCCAGGGAGTCGCCCTTCTCCCGGCCGTAATAGAAGACAAACATCACGTCCCCGTCCAGGTCCGGGATCCGCTCCTCGGAGACCCTCTCAAAGATCCCCTCCTTGTCCTGGGCCGGCGGCCGGGGCAGGCCCGCGTCCCGGATAATGCTGCCGGAGAAGGAGTCGTGGAGGTAGATCCGGGCATGGTCCGGCATGGACCGGACCAGGGAGACCCGGGTGCTGGCGAGCCTGTCGCCCATCCGCTCCCGGAACTCGGCCAGCCGGGCCTCGTACTCCTGGAGGAGCCGCTCCGCTTCCTCCGCCTTCCCCAGGGCCTCCGCGTACAGCTTCAGGTTCTCCTTCCACCGGTTGGGCCGCACCCCCACCACCGTCGGGGCGATCTGCTTGAGCTGATCATAGATCTTCTCGTGCCGCAGCACGTTGGTGAGGATGAGGTCCGGCTGGAGGGCCGCGATGGTTTCCAGGTCCGGCTGGGCGATGGTGCCCACTCGCTGGATGCCTTCCACCTGGTCCTTCAGGTACGCAGGGAACCCGCTCTCCGCGTCCGCGATCACCGCTCCCACGGGCTTTACCCCCAGGGCCAGGGCGATGTCCAGTTCGCCGGTATCGAGCACCACCACCCGCTGCGGATGGGCCGGCACCTCAATCTCCTCCAGGGCGTGCTTCACTTTCCGCTTCGCCGGCTGTTCGGCCGGCGCCGGTTGATTCTCGCCGCCGGCAGTGTTCCCCCCCGCTCCGGTGCCGACTTGACCGCCGCCGCAGCCGGCCAGAAGCAACACCACCGCCAGGGTTCCCAGAACCCGGGACCACGGAGCACAACGGCTCTTCACACCTGGACACTCCCCACGCTTTTGTGGTATGTTGTCTCCGGTTGAGAGTGATTCTCATTTTCACATCGCACCTGTTCCATGCTAATCCGGCGGGGTGAAACCCGTCAAGGGCATCTTCCGCCCGCCGGCCGTCCGGATGAAGCCGTCCACCACCACGGAGGTCCACGGTGTACGCCCTCTTTCGATCCCGCCCCGGCCTGGGGCTGCTGGCCGGACTCGGCCTCCTTGTCCTTGCCTTTGGCATCAGCCTCGCCTCGGGCCTGCAGGCCATCCCCATCGGGACGGTGCTCGAGGCCCTGACGGCCTTTGACGGCTCGCCGGCCCACCTGGTGGTCCGGTCGATCCGGCTGCCCCGGACCCTGATCGCCATGGCGGTCGGCGGCTGCCTCGGGGTGGCGGGTACCCTCACCCAGGCCCTGACCCGGAACCCCCTGGCGGCTCCCGGCACCCTGGGGATCAACGCCGGCGCCACCCTGGCGGTGGCCGCAGGGCTCTACCTGCTGGGCACCCCGTCTCTGCACACCCTGGCCTGGCTGGCCTTCCTCGGCGCCGCGGCAGCCGCCGGGGCGGTCTACGCCCTGGCCAACCTGGGCCGGGGCGGCGTCACCCCCCTGCGGCTCACCCTGGCCGGTGCGGCCATGGCCGGATTTCTCACCGCTCTCACCCAGGGGGTACTGGTGGCCAGTGAGCGGACCCTGGACGAGATCCGGCTCTGGCTGGCGGGCTCCGTCGCCGGCCGGGATCCGGAGGTCCTCCGGGGACTGCTCCCGTACATGCTGGTCGGCCTGGCCCTGGCCCTGGGCCTGGGCCGGCCCCTGAATGCCCTGAGCCTCGGAGAAGAGGTCGCCCGGGGTCTGGGCCAGCGCACCGGCTGGGTGAAGGCGGCCGGGGCGGCGGCGGTGGTGCTGCTGGCCGGCAGCGCGGTGGCCGCAGCGGGTCCCATCGGTTTTCTCGGCCTCGCGGTCCCCCACCTGAGCCGGTGGATCGTGGGCCCGGATTACCGGTGGGTCCTCCCGTACAGCGGTGTGCTGGGGGCCATCCTCCTCATCCTCGCGGATGTGGGCGCCCGGCTGATCATCCGGCCAGGGGAGGCGCCGGTGGGCGTGGTGACAGCCCTGCTGGGCGTTCCCTTCTTCATCGCCCTGGCCCGGCGGGAGGTGGGAAGGCGATGAGCCGCTGGACTGCCATCCGCTGCCGCCGGCTGCCCGTCTCCTTCCGGCTGGATCGCCGGGTCCCGCCGGTGCTCCTGGCGCTGGGCGGGATCGCCCTGGCGCTGACGGTCCTTTCCCTGGGGACGGGCCAGTACCCCGTTCCCCCGGGGGAGGTGGTCCGCACCCTCCTCGGGGGCGGCAGCCGGGAGTACGACTTCGTCATCCGCACCCTGCGGCTGCCCCGGGCCCTGGTGGCTTTTCTGGTTGGCCTGGCCCTGGCCATGGCCGGGGCCATCCTCCAGGCCATCACCCGGAACCCTCTGGCCTCGCCGGACGTGACCGGGCTGAGCGCTGGTGCCGGCCTGGGGGCGGTGGCCGTAATGGTCTTCCTCCCCGACGCACCCTGGTCCGCCCTCACCCCGGCGGCCCTCGCCGGCGGCCTGGCGGCCGGGGGGCTCACCTACTGGCTCGGGTGGAAAGGGGGCAGCCATCCCCTCCGGCTGGTCCTGGTGGGCATCGGCATCGCGGCGGCCGCGCAGGCCCTGACCAACACGGTGATGGCCACCACCCAGTCCCTGCGGGTGGGGGAGGCCCTGGTCTGGCTCACCGGCAGCGTCTACGGCCGGAGCTGGCAGCACCTCCGGCCGATGCTTCCGTGGCTGGGAGTGGGGGTTCCCGCGGCTCTCCTCATGGCCCGGCATCTGGATGTGCTCCACCTGGACGAGGACCTGGCCCGGGGGCTGGGAAGCCGGGTGGAGTGGCACCGGGGGATGCTCTTCCTGATCGCGGTGACCCTGGGCAGCGCTGCGGTGGCCGCCGCGGGCACCCTGGGATTTGTCGGCCTGATGGCGCCCCACATCGCCCGGCGGCTGGTAGGGCCGGCCCACGGAGGGCTGCTTCCCACCGCGGGCATGGTCGGCGGCCTGATGGTCCTGGCCGCGGACCTGATCGGCCGCACCCTCCTCGCCCCCATCGAGGTCCCCGCGGGGGTGGTGACCGCCGCGGTGGGTGCGCCTTACTTTCTGTACCTTCTGTTCCGAAACCGTTGACGGCGCCGGAACCCTGAGCGCGAGGTGGAAAGCCGATGCCCGTCCTCCGCACCGAAGGCCTGACGGTAGCCTACGGCGAGACGCCAGTGCTCGACGGCCTCACCCTGACCATCCCGGCCGGCCGCATCACCGCCCTGGTGGGGCGGAACGGCTGCGGCAAGTCGACCCTCCTTCGGGCCCTGGCCCGGCTCCTGCGGCCCCGGGGAGGTACCGTCTACCTGGACGGCGCCTCGATCTTCCGGATGCCGACCCGGGAGGTGGCCCGGCGCCTCGGCATCCTGCCCCAGGCTCCTACGGCCCCGGAGGGGCTGACGGTCCGGGAGCTGGTGGCCCTGGGCCGCTACCCCCACCAGGGCTGGCTGCGACACTGGTCCGAAGCCGACGAGCGGGCGGTGGAGAGCGCCCTGGCGGCGACGGGGATGCTGGACCTGGCCGACCGGCCCCTGGACGCGCTCTCCGGCGGGCAGCGGCAGCGAGCCTGGATCGCCATGGCCCTGGCCCAGGAGACGGAGATCCTGCTGCTGGACGAGCCCACCACCTACCTGGACATGGCCCACCAGGTAGAGGTGCTGGAGCTGCTCTACGAGCTGAACCAGGCCCGGGGTCGGACCATCGTCATGGTGCTCCACGATCTCAATCAGGCCTGCCGGTATGCCCACCACCTGGTGGCCCTGAAGGACGGCCGGATCTACGCCCAGGGTGACCCCCGGGAGGTGGTCACCCCGGAGATGGTCCGGGAGGTCTTCGGCATCGAGTGCTGCGTGCTGACAGATCCCCTGGCCGGCACCCCCCTCTGCATCCCCGCGGCCTGCAAGGGCTGCACCTTCCGGAGGCCGGAGGATGCCCGAAGGCTGCCGGCGCCACCGCCGGCGGCGCCGGCGGCCGCAGAGGTGTGACCCATGTCGAAGCCGGGGTGTAGCCAGGGCCCTGGGGTCCCACGCACCCCGGTGAGCAGCCGCACATAGGCTGGGAGGGAACCACGGTTCCGTCGGGAGGAATGACCGTGCTCTCATCCCAGCACCACTCCGGATCCGGCGGCGGCCAGACGGGCCATGGCGGACATATGGGCCACACTTCCGCCCCTTCGGCTCACGCCCCGGCCGAAACCGGCCATGGGCCGGTCCACTGTGCCAGCCCGGGCTTTCCCCTCTCTCCCTCCTCCGCCGGCTTTCCCCCGGTCCGCTCTGACCTCGGCTGTACCTGCTGCCTTACCGGCTGCGTCATCCTGTTTCAGTTCATCCAGCCTCCGCCCCCGGGCAGCATCATCGGCACCCTGACCGGCTTCAACGGGTGCAGCCTCCCCCTGGTTCAGAGCCATCCCACCCCCCACGGGGAGATTCCCCTTGCCGCGGTGGACCGGCAGTTCGCCACCCTCTGCGGCGACCTGGTGCTGGTCCACGGGCGGACCGCCCTGGACGTGAAGTGTGTCCTGCCGGCGCCGCATCCCTTTGCCCTGCAGCCCTTCTCCTGTTTCGCCCTCTGACAGGCCTGTGTGTTGCTGTCTCACAGGAATGCGCTGACGGGCATACGGCCGGCTCCGGCGGTCGAGCACATCCACACCAGAGGGCCAGGCCCCGGCAGCAACGGCTGCCGGGGCCTGGCGCATCCGTCTTTCCGGTATCAAGCGGCTTTCGTTCGACAAGCCTAGTGGCCTTCGCTCGACATCTCCGGGGCGTGGAAGATCTCCGGATTGGGCTCCCCCTCCACCTCGAGATAGGCGACGGCCCCCTTGTCCAGCGCCCGGCTGATGGCGTGGTCCACCAGGATGTACCGGCCCGGGACGTCGACGGTGAACTCCACCCAGGTGGCGCCCCCCGGCGGGATCGTCGTCGTCTGGACGTTGTGCAGGCCCTCGGTGGCGCCCTCGGGGTGGACCACATCAAAGACCTCGCCGATGATGTGGAAGTACGAGGGCAGGTTGGGACCGCCGTTGCCGACGAAGATCCGGATCCGCTCGCCCACCCGGGCCTTCATCGCCCGCTCGCCGGTCAGCCCGGCCTTCATGCCGTTGAAGACCACGAAGTTCGGGTGCTCCTGGAAGAGCCGATCGCTGTCAAAGGCGAGGTGCCCCTTGGCGCCCCGGTCCCCCGCGGTGTAGAACTCGCCCTGCATCACGTAGAACTCCCGGTCCACCGGCGGCAGCCCTTCCTCGGGCTCCACCACGATCAGGCCGTACATGCCCTGGGCGATGTGGGTGGGGATGTGGGGCGTCGCGCAGTGGTAGACGTAGACCCCCGGGTTGAGGGCCTTGAAGGTGAAGACCTTCTCCTCCCCGGCCTTGACCTGGGTGGCCACGGCCCCCCCGCCGGGACCGTTAACGGCGTGGAGGTCGATGGAGTGGGCCATGGAGCTGTCCGCGCGGTTCTTCAGGTGGATCTCCACCGTATCCCCCTGCCGGACCCGGATCATCGGCCCCGGCACCTTGCCGCCGAAGGTCCAGTACCGGTAGGTGGTGCCGTCGGCCAGGTGGCCGGTCACCTCCACGGTCTCCAGCTCGACTACCACCTTCTGGGGCTCGGTCCGCCGGATGGGCGGCGGCAGGTCGGTGGGATCCCGGACGATGTCGACCGCGTCGGGGGCCGGCGGGTTGGCGGCCTGGGCCGACTGCCCGCCGGACGGCTCTCCCTGCTGCGAAGCGCCGGACGGATTGCCGGCCTGCGCGGAACAGGCCGCGACGACCAGCCCGGCGGCCGCCAGGAGGGCCAACCCCCTGATACGACGCATGATTGCCATAGCCATAAGAGCGCACCTCCTCGACGCGCAGATCGGCATGGGCTCGTGGCGGTGGGATCGCACTGTGCCATGAGCGCCAAAGCTTCGGTCCTAACCATACCGCACGGGCTGCACCCGTCCCGTGACATCTGTCACAAAAGCAACAAATGGCACAAGCGGATAATATCTCCCTAAGCCAAAGGGACCAGGAGTGAACCGGGACCTCGGCTGCGGATCCTAGGGCGAAGACCCGGTCGCCATCGCCGGTGGGAAGGAAACGGGCCCGACCGGGGAGTAGTGAGATTGGCAAGAGGGGGTGGCCCAAATGGCCCACCGGTTCGACCCGGCCAAGATGGAGCGGCTCCTTGCCCCGGACCGGCGGCAGTGGCTGGACCCGCTCCGGATCCTCGGGCTCCTCGACCTGCGGGTCGGCATGACCCTGCTGGACGTGGGCTGCGGCCCGGGTTACTTTGCCCTGGAGGCCGCCCGGATGGTGGCTCCGGCGGGGAAGGTCTACGGCGTGGACGTCTCCGAGGAGATGGTGGCCCGGCTCCGGGAACGCGCGGCGGCCGCGGGGGTGGAAAACCTGGTGCCGGTGCTGGCGGAGGAAGAAGACGAGTACCCGGTGCCCAGCGCCAGCTGCGATGCCGCGCTGCTCGTCGACGTCTACCACGAGGTGGACCCGGCCTCCGGCTTTCTCGGCGAGATCCGCCGGATCCTGAAGCCGGGAGCCCATGTGCTGGTGGTCGATTGGAAGCCCGAGCCCACCCCCCTGGGCCCGCCGCTGCCAGAGCGGATCGCCCCCGACGATGTGGTAGAGGAGATGACCTGGAGCGGGTACGAGTTCCTCGGGCCCCGGGAGGTCGGCCCGTACCACTACGGCCTCCTCTTCCGGCGGCCCTGACCGGCCCGGGGCTGGGCTGCCGCCCTGGGCCCCGGGGCTCCCGGCGTCCCTGCCGGGACGCGAGCAGGCCCCCGGCGCCTGGCGCGCCGGGGGCCTCGCTGTCCCTGCGAGTCACGCTTCCTGCACTTGCTGGCCGAGCCCGCCAAGAATCTGCCGGAGCCGGCCCATCTCCTCCTCGGCCCGGCGGCGGTCCGCCGCCTCCGCGTAGATCCGGCAGAGGGGCTGGTGGGGAACCGGCAGCACCGTGAGGGTGCAGCCGTCCGGGGCGGTGAGCCGCAAGCCGCCGGCGATGGGCTGGGCTCCCTCGCCAAAGGCCTCCGCCAGGGCCCGGAGCAGCCGGGGGCGGCTCTCCCAGGGGAGGGCGACGGTGGCCCGGGCGAGGCGCACCGGCGGCAGGCCGGCCAGAAGCTCCGCCAGCCCGCACCCTGAGAGGGCCAGGTGGTCCAGGAGCCGGCTGAGATGCCGGAGGGGCTCCTCCGCCGGCGCCTCCCCGGGCTCCACCCGGCGCCAGCGCCGTCCCCAGCCGGTGCAGACGGCCTCCAGGGCGACCGGCGCCGCCGCGGGGATGGGCACCGGCTCCCCGGCCGGCAGGTACCGGCAGGCCAGCAGCAGTTCCAGGGACTGGAGCACCTCCTCCGGCAGGGGCTCCCCGGTGGGGCCGGCCAGCCACCAGCCGGGGTGCAGCGCCCCGATCCCCGCCCGCACCGGGGCCGGCCCGCCGCCCTGCCCCCGGCCGGCGTCCAGGTGCCGGGCCTTCCCGGCCACGGCAACCGGACCCCCGGCTTCCCCGGCGCGCGGGTCCCCGGCCTCCCTATCCCCGGCATCCCAGCCAGGGCGCAGCAGCCGGAACCCCAGGGCGCCGGCCCACTCCTCCAGGAGGGGAAGCCGGTCGGGGGTAGTGGTGAGTTCCACGGCAGGCTGCCGGCGCTGCCCCGGCTCGGCGAGCAGTTCCGCCCGGAGGGAGGCGAGGTAGGCCTGGGTCGCCCCGGGCCATGGCGTCACCGGCCCGGGCTCCCCCGGAGGCAGGGCCGCCCCCTGGTCCCGCCAGGCCTGCTCCAGCTTCCGGAGCCGCTCCCCGCCGAAGGGGCAGCCCCCCGGGCCCAGGGGGAGGACCCGGACCACCGGGCCGTCCCGGAGGATCTGCAGCCCGCCCGCGGCCCGCCGGTGGCCCACCGCCCAGGCGGTCACCCCGGGGAGGACGCTGCCCAGGTCCGCCACCGGCCGGCCCAGGAGCCGGAGCCCCCCGACCAGCAGTTCCCGGATGAGGGGGGCGGTGCCCCCGGGGTCCGCCCCCACCACCACCTCCCCGGGAGGGAGGGCCGCGGCCGCCGCGCCGGCGTACCGCAGGAGTTCCTCCACCGTCCAGTCCACGCCGATGCGCCCCTCGAGGCTGCCGTCCTCGGCAAAGGGCAGGCCGCCCCCGGACCAGACCAGGTTTCGGGTGGCCAGGGCCCCTGGCGCCACCCAGCGGCCCGGCCAGATCCGCACCCCCGGCTGCACCTCCGCCTCCCGGGCCACCCGGGCCCCGGTACCCAGGGCCGCGCCGTGGTAGACCGCCG
>QGUP01000482.1 GCA_003242505.1 Bacillota bacterium | reverse complement strand
TGCAGCGGCGTGAACTCGGGAAGCTAGGTGCAGAAGTTGTTTTTTTTTTTTACAAGCAAAAGGCGCCATACGGGGTCCGCCTAAGTCTCGTGGGCGCGGAAATGTGTAAAAAAGACGGGCGCCGGCCTGCCCGCCGGGGCCCGCCGGTGACCCGCCTACCGGCGGGTGCCCTGGGCGACGTTGACCGTGATGGGCCGCCCGCCCAGTTCAGCGCCGTTCAGGGCTTCAATGCACCGCTCAGCGTCCGCGTCCTCCACCTCGACAAAGCCGAACCCCCGGGATCGGCCTGTCTCCCGGTCCGTGATGATCCGTGCCGAATGCACCGTCCCGTACTGGGAGAACGTCCGCATCAGTTCCTGCTCCGTGGTGGACCACGGCAGATTGCCCACGTACAGCGTTGTCACCAGGTTCCCTCACCCCTCCCTTGGCGCTATTGTGACGCCAACGGAGGGCAAACATACAGGGAGTCCGGGGGAAGGCCGGGGACAGCCGGCCGCCAGGGGCGCCGGAGAGTGGCTGGTCTGGAAATCGTCTGCACTATGGAACTTTGCAGTGGAGGTCCCCATTGGGGGCCGGGTGAGGCTAAAATAATCGGGGTGAACCATCTCCGGCCCCCCGGGACCGGTGCGCCAGGCCTGTCACCGGTCCCTGGGACCGGGACGCCGGACTTCTCCCCGGCCCCGGGACCGCCCCCAGGGGACTGGCTGACCGGTTCGGTCCTCCGCTGCCACCTCCGCCCCGGCCGCCGGACAAGAGGCAGGTGCAGCACGTTTCGTCTTCAAATTTATTCCGATTCCCTATTCACCAAACCGAAGGAGTTATCATCGATCACCTCATCGCCGGCAACGTGGCACTTGCGCACTGCCATGGGCCGGACGCAGGAAGGAGGGCCCAAGGTGACCAGGATCCGGATCGTCGGAGTGGTGGGTGCAGGCACCATGGGGCGGGGGATTGCCGAGTTGGCCGCGACCCATGGCTTTGAGGTCCTGGTCCACGACAACTCCCGGGAGGCCCTGGAACAGGCCCCCCGGCTGATCGAAGTGTCGCTGCAGCAGAAACTGGAGAAGTGGGCGATCACGGAGGCGGAGAAGCGGGCGATCCAGAACCGGATCCGGTTCACCCCGAACGTCGCCGACCTGCAGGACGCCGACCTGGTGGTGGAGTGCATCACCGAGGACCTGGCCGCCAAGCGGGAACTCTTCCGCACCCTGGACCAGGTCTGCCAGAAGCAGACGATCCTGGCCAGCAACACCTCCACCCTCTCCATTACCGAGATCGCGGCGGCCACCTTCCGACCGGACCGGTGCATCGGCCTGCACTTCATGCAGCCCGTCACCCGGACCAGGATGGTGGAGATGGTCCGGGGGCTGAAGACCAGCGACGAGACGGTCCGCATCTGCACCGAGTGGCTCCGGGACCTGGACCGGGTGGGCGTCGAGGTCTACGAGTCCCCGGGGTACATCACCACCCGGCTGCAGGCGGCGATGATCAACGATGCGGCCAACCTGGTCATGGAGGGCGTCGCCACCCCCGAGGCGGTGGACACCGCCATGCGGCTGGGCATGCACATGGAGATGGGCCCCCTGGAGATGGCGGACCGGATCGGCCTCGACACCCTGCTGGTCATCCTGGACCGGCTCTGGCACGAGTACGGCGACCCCCGCTTCCGCCCCTCGCCGCTCCTGCGGAAGCTGGTGCGGGCTGGGCACACGGGTGTGGAGGCGGGCCAGGGGTTCTACCGCTACGACGCTGAGGGGAACCGGATCAAGGAGGATCGGCCGTGAAAGTCCTGGTGCTGAACAGCGGCAGCTCTTCGGTGAAGTACCAGTTCCTCGAGATGGACGGGGAGCAGGTGCTGGCCTCGGGCATCGTCGAGCGCATCGGCAACGACGACGCCGCCCACACCCACCGGATCGCCCCCGGAGCCGCCCCGGGCCGGCCCGAAGGGGCCAAGATCCAGGAGATCGTCCCGGTCCTGGACCACATCGCGGCGATCCGCCGGGTCCTGGCGGCCCTCACCCATCCGGAGTACGGGGTGATCCGGGACCTAAAGGAGGTGGCGGCGGTCGGCCACCGGGTGGTCCACGGCGGGGAGCAGTTCACCGACTCGGTGCTGGTGACCGAGGAGGTGAAGGAAGCCCTCCGCTCCCTCTTCGACCTGGCGCCCCTCCACAACCCGCCCAACCTCCAGGGCATCCTGGCCGCGGAGAGCCTCCTGCCCGGGGTGCCCCAGGTGGCGGTCTTCGACACCGCCTTCCACTCCACCATGCCCCGGGTGGCCTACCTCTACGCCTTGCCCTACGCGATGTACAAGCG
>QGUP01000481.1 GCA_003242505.1 Bacillota bacterium | reverse complement strand
TCCCAGGCCTTCCCCCTGGGGGCAAAGGGCCGGCCCTCGAGGTAAGCGAAGGTCGTCTCGTCCGTGGCGACCATCCCGGCCCGGGCCCCGGCCTCGATGGCCATGTTGCAGAGGGTCATCCGGCCTTCCATGCTCAGGGAGCGGATGGCCTCCCCGGTGTACTCGATGACGTACCCGGTGGCGCCGTCGGTGCCGATCCGGCCGATGATGGCCAGGATCAGGTCCTTGGCGGTCACCCCCGGGGGCAGCTGGCCCTCCACCCGGATCTCCATGGTCTTTGGCTTGTGCTGCCACAGGGTCTGGGTGGCGAGGACGTGCTCCACCTCCGAGGTGCCGATGCCGAAGGCCAGGGCGCCGAAGGCGCCGTGGGTGCTGGTGTGGGAGTCCCCGCAGACGATGGTTATCCCCGGTTGGGTGTAGCCCAGTTCCGGGCCGATGACGTGGACGATGCCCTGGTAGGGGCTGCGGAGGTCGTAGAAGGTGATCCCGAACTCCGCGCAGTTCCGGGCCAGGGCCTCGATCTGCCGCCGGGCGATCTCGTCGGTGATGGGCAGGTCCCGGCTCCAGGTGGGGACGTTGTGGTCGACGGTGGCCACGGTGAGGTCCGGCCGGCGGACCTTCCGCCCCGCGAGGCGCAGCCCCTCGAAGGCCTGAGGCGAGGTGACCTCGTGGACCAGGTGTAGGTCGATGTAGAGGAGGGCCGGTCGGCCCGGCTCCTCGTGGACCACGTGGCTCTCCCAGATCTTCTCGAACAGGGTCTTGGGTGCCATGGGGTCCCGCCTCCCCGGAGGATCGGTCTGTTGGACGATAGCCGGTCTGTTTGTCTTTAGATCGTAGGAAGCCGGCCACCAGGTGTCTAAGATCTAGTTGATATGTGACCCATAGGTTTTAACTATGAGATGTTGACAAGGGGGCGTTCCCGCCCGCCACAAGAAGGGCGCCCTCGCCCTGCCCTGGGAGGCGACGGACCGATGGAACTTCACCATCTGCGGTACTTCGTGGCCGTGGCCCGCACCGGAAGCTTTACCCGGGCGGCGGAACTGAGCCACGTGGCCCAGCCTTCCCTGAGCCAGCAGATCCGCCGGCTGGAGGCGGAACTGGGCGGGCCCCTCTTTGACCGCAGCGGCGGCCGGGTGCGGCTGACGCCCCTGGGGGAGGCCCTCCTGCCCCGGGCGGAGCGGATCCTGGCCGAGGCTGAGGCCGCGGTCCGGGAGGCCCAGGAGCTCCTGGGGCTGAAGCGGGGCCGGGTGGTGGTGGGAACCACCCCCATCTCCGGCGCCCACCTGCTGCCGCCGGTGGTGGCCGCGTTCCGGCATCGGTACCCGGGGGTGACCGTCGCCCTCCGGGAGGAGAGCACCGCCGCGCTGGTGGCACTCACCCGCCGGGGGGAGGTGGATCTGAGCCTCGTCACCCTGCCGGTCCAGGACCCGGACCTGGAGGCGGCGCCGCTCCTCACCGAGGACCTCCTCCTGGCGGTGCCCCCGGGCCATCCCCTGGCCGACGCGGGGGAGGTGCCCCTCGGCACGGTGGCGGGGGAGCCCTTCATTCTCCTCAAGGAGGGTATGGGTTTCCGGAACGTGGTCCTGGCGGCCTGCGCGGCCGCGGGCTTCCGGCCGGAGCCGGTCTTCGAGAGCAGTTACATGGACACCGTCCTGGCCCTGGTCGCGGTGGGGATGGGGGTCACCCTGGTGCCCCGGTTGGCGGCCCGGAGGGACCGGGACCCGGCGCCCCGGTTTGTGGAACTGGCTCCGCCCCGGCCCACCCGGACCCTGGGGCTGGCCTGGCGCCGGCAGGGCCACCTGTCCCCGGCGGTCCGGGCCTTTCTGGCGGTGGCCCGGGAGATGTGGCCCGGGGGTCGGACCGGGCCGGGGGCCGGATGAAGTTGCGCATTTCCGGCGCAGCGGAGGGGCTTCACAGGGCCCGGGGGGATGTGGTAGTATACCTCTTGCCGCCGGCAAGAAGGGCGGTGCCCGATGTGGCAAGAAGGGCAGTGCCCGGTGCAGCGGCGGCACCTCCGGCACTTGTCTGGCGGGGGCGGAAAAAGCTCCCGGTTGACAGCCGGCGGGGTGGTGAGGTAAAGTTAAAGTCCTGCCCGGGACCGAGATCGCCAGGCGGCGATGGCGGCCCGGCAGCGCTTCCGGTCCTTGAGAACTGAACAGTGTGAGCGAGCGAGGCCTGCGTGCCGTACGGGACGCCTGATTGGCTCTCTTGTGGGAGCCTTCTTGAGGAAGGTTTCTACGGAGAGTTTGATCCTGGCTCAGGACGAACGCTGGCGGCGTGCCTAAGACATGCAAGTCGAGCGGGGCAGTAGGGCCTTT
>QGUP01000480.1 GCA_003242505.1 Bacillota bacterium | reverse complement strand
TATTGTGGGGAGCGTTAGATTTGTTTAAGAGACAGCTCCTGGAGGGCCCCGCTGGCCTCGGGGATCCTCCCGTCGGGGCTGATGACCCCCCGGAGTTCCGCCACCAGACCCCCGGGGCCCGGGGTGACCGTGGCCCGGACCTCCCGGACCCCCCGCACCCCCCGGGCCACCCGCCGGATCAGGTTCTCCACCGCGCTGAGGGCGATCCGGACCTCCCCCAGGGGGGTTTCGTGGACCAGGGCCGGCCCGGCCCCCCGGCGGGTGAAGGCCATCAGGATCAGCCGGAGGCTGACGGCAAAGAAAGCGGCGCCGACCAGGAAGACCGCCACCCGGCCGGCCCCGAAGTGCAGGCTATCGATCCACTCCGGCAAGGGGATCCACTCGGGCACCAGGGCGTAGAGCACCATCAGGAACGAGAGGATGGCCAGACAGATCGTATATATGGTAAGGATAATCGTATCCAGGACGCCCACCGGCCGTCCGCTCCTCTCCACCCGGCACCGCCACCGGACCCGCCTCAGCGGACCCGCGTCTCTTCATCCCGGGCCTCCGTCTGGAAAGAAACGCCCTGGACGTGGATGTTCACCTCGACCACATCCAGGCCCGTCATGCTTTCCACCGCCCGCTTGACGTTCTCCTGCACCCGCTGGGCGACGTCCGGAATGCGGACGCCGTACTCCACCACGAGGTAGATGTCGATGGCGCACTCCCTCTCCCCGACCTGAACCTTGACCCCTTTGGCCAGGTTCTTCTTGCCCAGCATCTCCACCATGCCGCTGACGAGGCCGCCGGCCATCCCGGCCACCCCGTCGACCTCCATTGCGGCGATGCCGGCGATGACCGCAACCACATCGTCGGCAATGCGGACGCTGGACTCAGCGCCCTCCCCGTCCCGGGGGACGGTCTGATCCTTGGACAATCCGACCCCTCCTTCCGGGCCTGCCGACCCCTGTGGGGCAGACGCCAAGCCATTCCTATTATACCAGAGAGGGTGTTATGAATAAGCAAGAACTCCCGTTCGCCCTCGCCGCCGGGCTGCGCCCGGCACCGAACGCCATGCCCGGAACGCCACGGCTGAGGGGACGGGAGTCGGTTTTCCCCGGAACGAGCCGCGGCCGGGGTCCCCTCAGGGGAGGGCCGGGGCCCCCCCGGGGAAGGGCCGGGGCCGCCGTCGCGGGAGAGCGGGCCAGCCGCAAGGGGCCGTGGCGGATGGCGGGAGGCCCACTAAACAGCCTCCCCGTCAGGGAAGAGCGGGCGCCGCCAGCCGCAGGGTCCCGTCGGCCTCCACCTCCGCCCAGGCCCCCCAGGCCTGGAGCAGCCGGGCCAGGTCGCCGAGGCTCAGGTGGACCCGGCCGTCCACCAGGTGCGGCCGGACCCGGAAGACCGCCTCCGGACCCAGGAAGACCCCGGTGTCCAGTTGCAGGCGGGTGTCGCCGAAACGGACCGACCGGGTTCGCTCCTCCCACGCCAGTTCCTGGCCGGAGGGCACCAGGGCCGGCGCCGCCCGGACCAGGAACTCCCGGAGGGGGAAGACCCAGGTGTCCCCGACCCGGACCCCCCGGACGGGACCCCCGGGGAGCCCCTGGACCTCGCCGCCGGCTCCCACCCGGATCTCCCGGTAGGTGAGCACCCCCAGGCCCGGGTAGAGCCGCACCAGTTCGTACCCCGGGCCGTCGGGCCGGGGGGCGAAGGGGATCTCCGCCACGCCGGCGGCGTCGGTCCAGATCGCCCGACCGTCGGCCAGGGCGAGGGTCCGGCCCGCGGCCGGCCGCCCCGCCGCGTCGGTGAACCGGACCCGGAGCCGGACTTCCGGACCGTGGGGCACCGCGGCCAGGGTCAGGTCCGGGCGCCGGGGCTGCCGGAACCGGTCGGCCTCCAGGGGATGGCTGAGGACCTCCGCCCGGTACGGGACGGCAAAGCTGGCCAGGGGCAGGTCCGCCACCCAACGCCGGTCCGGGTTGGCCCGGTAGAGCCGGTAGTGACCTTCCTCGTCATAGGCGATCTCCTGGTGGAAGGACCCGTCCGGCCCCACCGGGATCTCCACCGTCCGGCCCGAGGGGTAGACGAGGCGCAGGGCGGTGGTCGGGTGGGGGGCGTCGGGGTCCTGGGCGACCGCGCCGGCCAGGGGAAGCCGGTCCCCCACGGTAATCTGGGACCAGCCGAGGTAGGCCGCGGAGCGGCAGTAAAGCCGGGGCAGGGTCTCCAGGCAGAGGCCGGAGGCCGACTCCTCCGGCCGGCAGACCGGCGCCGAGGGTGCAACGGGCACGCTGGTTACAAGCACCTCTCCCACCGACCCCCCGAACCGTCCTAAAATCCGTT
>QGUP01000479.1 GCA_003242505.1 Bacillota bacterium | reverse complement strand
CCGGAGCCCACTGCGGGTTCTGGCAGACAGAATGGAGGAAATCAACCTAGAAACGAAACAGGAAAAACGACGCCAACTAACGAAAAGAATCTGTCCGTACAAGCGGTACCCGCGGCGCGAGGGTCGGTGCGAGCCGGTACGAGCCGGTCAGGGCCGGTGACGACCGGTTACGGCCGGCAACGACCGGCAGCGGCCGGCAAGAGCCGGCGACCACCGGCGAGACAGGCAAGGAACGCCGAGACCCGGGGGGTGCGGAATTGATCCGGTTCGAGGCAGTCAACAAGTACTTCGGCAACCTTCACGTTCTCAAGGACATCAACCTCAGCATCAGCGCCGGCGAGAAGGTGGTGGTGATCGGCCCCTCCGGTTCGGGCAAGTCCACCCTGATCCGGTGCATCAACCAGCTGGAGCGGGTGAGTTCGGGCCGGATCTGGGTGAACGGGGTGGAGGTGACAGCCCCCGGGGTGCCGCTCCACAAGGTGCGCCAGGAGATCGGGATGGTCTTCCAGCACTTCCACCTCTACCCCCACAAGACCGTGCTGGAGAACATCACCCTGGCGCCGATCAAGGTCAAAGGCATCCCCCGGGACGAGGCCGAGGAGATCGCCATGTACTACCTGCGCCGGGTCGGGCTGGCGGCCAAGGCCCACGCCTACCCGTCCCAGCTCTCCGGCGGGCAGCAGCAGCGGGTGGCCATCGCCCGGGCCCTGGCGATGAAGCCCAAGGTGATGCTCTTTGACGAGCCGACCTCCGCGCTGGACCCGGAGATGATCGGCGAGGTCCTGGACGTGATGGTCGACGTCGCCCGGGACGGGATGACCATGGTGGTGGTCACCCACGAGATGGGCTTTGCCCGGCAGGTGGCGGACCGGGTGGTCTTCATGGACGAGGGGCGGATCCTGGAGGAGGCCCCGCCGGACCAGTTCTTCGACAATCCCCGGGAGGAGCGGGCGCGGGCCTTCCTGAGTAAGATTCTGAAACACTAACACAGATAGAGGGGGAGTCAGAGCGATGCGGCGTTGGGTGCGTTCCGTCTTGGCCGGGTTGTTGGCCCTGGGGGTGGCGGTGCTGGCCGGGTGTGGCGGCGGCCCGGAGCCGGCCAGCGGCAGCGGCGGCAGCGGTGGCGACGGCGGGTCGGCGGCGGGGGAGCAGCCGGCCAAGGCCAGCAAGCTTGACGAGGTCAAGCGCCGGGGGTACCTGATCGTCGGCGTCAAGGCCGACGTGCCGGGCTTTGGCTACCTCAACCCCGAGACCAACATGTACGAGGGCTACGAGATCGATATTGCCAAGAGGATCGCGGAGGAGATCTTCAAGATCCCCGGCCAGGTGAAGTTTGAGCCGGTGACCGCCAAGACCCGGATCGGCCTCCTCCAGAGCGGCCAGATCGACATGATCATCGCCACGGTGACCGTCACCGAGCAGCGGAAGCAGGAGGTCGACTTCAGCCCGGTCTACTACACCGACGGCATCCAGCTTCTGGTGAAGAAGGACAGCGGGATCACGGGGCTGAAGGACCTGGACGGCAAGACCATCGGCGTGGCCCAGGGCGCCACGACCCGGGCCCGGCTGGAGGAGAAGGCGAAGGAACTGGGGGTCACGCCCAAGTTCGCGGAGTTCCCGGACTACCCGTCGATCCTCGCGGCCCTGCAGGCCGGCCGGGTGGACGCCTTCTCCGTCGACGGCTCCATCCTGAAGGGGTACCAGATGCAGGACCCCAACACCGTGATCCTGCCGGAGAAGTACAGCGAGGAGCCCTACGCCGTCGCCACCCGAAAGGGCGACGACGACCTCCGGGACCTGGTGGCCCAGGTGATCACCCGGATGCAGGAGAGCGGTGAGCTGCAGAAGCTACAGGAGAAGTGGGGGTTGATCGGTCAGTAATGTTCGACCTTGAAGACTGGCTGAGGCTTCTCCAGGATTGGCGGTACTTCGCCGAGGGGCTGGGCCAGACCGTGAAGGCCTCCGGTCTGGCCCTTCTCCTCGCGCTGGGCATCGGGGTGGTGGTGGGGGTGCTCTCCGTCGCCCCCTGGACCCCGGTCCGGCGCCTCACCCGGGTCTACGTGGAGTTCTTCCAGAACACGCCGCTGGTGGTCCACGCCTTCTTCCTGTACTACGGGCTGCCCCACCTGGGCATCTCCCTGCCGGTGCTGGCGGTGGGGGTCCTGGCCCTGGGGGTCTACACCGGGGCGTACATCTCCGAGGTGATCCGGGCCGGGATCCAGTCGATCCACCGGGGGCAGTTGGGGGGGGGCTACTCCCAGGGCTTCACGTACCCCCGGCTCCTTTAACACACTTAAGCCTCCCACTAAATACCCTATG
>QGUP01000063.1 GCA_003242505.1 Bacillota bacterium | reverse complement strand
CCGACACCTCGGTAGACAACACCTACGGCCTGGTGGCGGTCGACGAGTGGGGCGTGGAGTCCGCCATGGCCACCACAACGGTGAAGCGTTTCGAGCCGCCGCGTTCCGGTGGTGGCGGTGGCGGCGGAACCACCACGCCAGCGCCCGTGCCTACCCCCACGGCACCGCCGGCCGGACCCCCTGAGAAGGTGGAAGCCTGGGCGGCCGACGGCCTGGTCGTCCTGCGCTGGAGCCCGGTGGAGGGTGCGACCCAGTACCGGATCCTCTGGGGTACCGGGCCGGTCCGTCCCACCCAGTGGCAGGAACTGGCCACGGTGACGGCGACCCAGTACACCGTGGGCGGGCTGACCAACGGGGTCACCTACTGGTTCAAGGTCGTGGCGGAAAACGCCCTCGGTACCTCGGAAGAGTCGGTACCGGTCTGGGCCATGCCCCTGCAGGCCGGGGCCGAGCCCGGAACCTACGGGCACAGCGATCCGGCGGTGGGGTACGGCGGCATCTGGATCTCCATGCTCCTCGGCCCCCAGGCCTCCCACGCGGTGAGCAACATTCCCCTGACCTCCGCCACCATCGCCTTCAAGGGCACCGGCATCACCTGGCTGGCCGAGGCCGGCCCGGACCGGGGCATCGCCCTGGTCTACCTGGACGGAGTGCCGGTGGCCTTGGTCGACCTGTACCAGCCTGAGAAGAAGGCCCAGCATGTGGCCTACGAGGTCAAGGGGCTCACCCCTGGAGTCCACAGCCTGACGGTGGTGGTCACCGGCCTGAAGCGGCCGCAGGCCACGGCAGCCTACATCAGCGTGGCGGCCTTCGTGGTGCACCCCGAGCAGGCCGACGCCCAGGCGCCCCACCCCACCGGGGCCGGCGCCGAGGAGTCCCAGGCCGGCGCGGAGTCCGGTGACGCCGGGCAGTCGTAGCCGATAACCACGATGCGCAGAGGGGCCCCCGGCCTCCCCCATCGGGAGGCTGGGGGCCCCGTCGCGCCGGTCGGCTGCCTGCCTACGGGTTCCCTCCGCCGCGCCCGTCGAGTTCCTGCCCACGCTTCCCCCGGCGCTAGTCCTGGTACGGGTCGTACTCCTCCGGCGGCGCCATGGCCACCCCCACGGGCCGGAGGACGTGGAGGACCTCGAAGGTAGGGGCGTGGTACCGGAGGACCTCCCGGAGGGGCCGGTAGACCACCGGCGCCTCGTCGGCGCCGCCGCCCCGGAGTTCGATCCCCCGGGCCTTTAGCTGGCGGCGCACCTGGTCCATGTCCACCACGCCCCCCACCCGCACCCGCCGGCCGCCGATGCGCTTCCACTTGCCCGCGGCCTGGGTGCGGCTCATCACCCGGCCGGAGCCGTGGATGGTGCTGTAGAGGGCGGCCGCGGACTCGGGGCTCTCCACCCCCCTGATGACCACCGCCATGTCCCCCATCGACCCGCCCACAAACCCGAGCTGGCCGGGCCAGAGAGGCGTGGCGCCCTTTCGGATCACCCAGAGCTTCCGCCCCCCGTGCTCCTCCAGCCAGGCGAAGTTGTGGTGGTTGTGGACGGCGAAGGTCGCCCGGGCGCCCAGGATGCCCAGGACCTGGTCCACCACGTAGTCCCGGCCGGCGTAGGCGTACCGGCCGGCCAGATTCATGGCGGCGATGTACGCCTGGCCGAGTTCGCTGCTCACCGGGATCAGGGTCGGGGGCATGTCCATCCCCGGCTCCCGGAAGGTCCCGTCAAAGGGCTTGCCGGCGGCCAGGTTGAGAAAGCCCGAGGCCACCTTGTAACCAAAGCCCCGGCTGCCAAAGTGGACCGCCACCCAGACCGGGGCGCTGTCCGGGATCTCCTCCACCTTCACCCCGGCCGGCTGGTCCGCCCGGTCGGGCCCCGGCTCCAGGGCCCACCGGTCCCGGTCCACCTCCACCAGCAGGTCGACGTAGTGGTTGCCCCCGCCCACGGTGCCCAGTTGCTCGTAGGCGAGGGTTTTCAGCTTCTGCAGGTGCTTCACATCCCGCCAGGTGGGGTCGTCGAAGAGGGGATGGTCCACCGGCTGCGGGTTGCGCCGGCCGATGCCGAAGGAGACGGTGTTGAAGATGGCATCCATGATCCGGGGCAGGTCCCGGCGGATCTCCCCCCAGGTGAGGTTGGTCCGGACGGCCTTGTTGCCGCAGGCGATGTCAAAACCGACCCCCGACGGGCTGATGTACCGCTCGTAGGCCACCACCCCGCCGATGGGCTGGCTGTAGCCCTTGTGACCGTCGGCCATCAGAGCCGCGGCGGGCGCGCTGCCGGCCCGGGCACAGGTCACCAGTTGCCGCAGGGTCTCCTCGTCGTGTTCACCCCAGACGGGGAAGTTCTCGCGAATCCGATAGGGCATGGGGGTCTTCCTCCCGGAAACTCGGTGGGAACAGGAATCGGCGCATCGGGAATGTGACGCACCGCTTGTCCGGCGCGCCGCTTGTCGAACTTTGTCGAAAACGTTCCTATTGCATCATGCCGTGAATACCGATAGCATTAATGAAAAACCAGGAATTCCGCTTACCGATGGATTGCCACGATTCCCGGGGCCAGGACGGTACGGCTGCTGCCACACCCGTCCCGGAGACCAGGTTGCGGCATCCAGAGACCAGACCGCGGCATCCAGCGGAACTATTATCGCCTCAAGCCGGAGGGCTCGGGAAGGGGGAACGGCTTTCCTTGCTTCGCTACCTCGTGCAACGGCTGCTGGTCGCACTCCCGGTGCTCCTCGGGGTGACGCTCCTCTCCTACGCCATCATCTCCCTGGCCCCGGGGGACCCGGTGGACCTGCTCATCGATCCCAACATGAGCGCACACGACATCGAGCAGATGCGCATCCGCCTGGGGCTGGACAAGCCCTGGCCGGTGCGCTACGCCAAGTGGCTCGGGGAACTGGCCCGGGGGAACCTCGGCTACTCGTACCTGACGGGACGGCCGGTGGCCGAGCGGATTGCTGAACGGGTCGGCCCCACCCTCTCCCTCACCCTGTCCGCCTTCCTCCTGACCTACCTGGTGGCCATCCCCGTGGGGGTCATCGCCGCCACCCGCCAGTACTCGTGGATCGACTACCTGACCAGCTTCTTCGCCCTGGCCGGCAATTCGATCCCCACTTTCTTCCTCGGGCTGGCGATGATCTACATCTTCTCCCTGAAACTCGACCTGTTCCCCACGGGCGGTTCCGCCACCCTGGGCGGCCCGGGGGGATGGCTCGACCGGCTCCATCATCTGGTCCTGCCCGCGGTGGTCCTCAGCACCACCGGCATGGGGCGGACGATGCGCTTCGTCCGCTCCGCCATGCTGGAGGTGACCCGCCAGGACTTCATCCGCACCGCCTGGGCCAAGGGACTCTCCCGTCGGGCGGTGATTTACAAGCACGCTCTCCGGAACGCCCTGATCCCGGTGGTCACCCTCATCGGCCTGGAGCTGCCCACCCTCATCGGCGGGGCGGTGATCACCGAGTCGGTCTTCGGCTGGCCGGGGATGGGCCGCCTGACCATCGAGGCCATCTCCCAGCGGGACTACCCGGTGATCATGGCGCTGAACCTCCTCACGGCCCTCATGGTGCTGGCGGGGCAACTGCTCACCGACCTGCTCTACGCCCTGGTCGATCCCCGCATCCGCTACTCGTGACCGACGATGCACACCCCTGCAAGGTAGGTGATGGAACGATGCTCCTGGCCCTGCCTCTGGGCCGGCGGGAAGCGGAACCGGAGGTCCCCGGGCGACCGGACGACGCCACCGGCGCCCGGCAGGTAGTCCGCCGGTTCCTGCGCCACCGGCTGGCGGTGCTGGGGCTGGTGATCCTGGCGGCTCTTGCCGTCCTGGCGCTCTTCGGCCGGCAGATCGCGCCCCACGACCCCAACGCCATCATCGCCGATGTGACCACCGATGCCCCCAGCCCCGGCCACCCCCTGGGGCTGGATCCCGTCGGCCGGGACAACCTGAGCCGGCTGATCGACGCCACCCGGATCTCCCTGTCCGTCGGCGTCGGCTCGGTGGCCATCTACGTCACCATCGGCGTCATCCTCGGGGCCATTGCGGGGTACTTCGGCGGCTGGGTGGACATGGTCATCATGCGCCTGGCCGACGTGGTTCTCTCCTTCCCCACCCTGATGCTGATCCTGGTGGTCACCGCGGTGGTGGGCCCGAGCTTCTGGAACGTCATCCTGGTCCTGGGCCTTCTGGGCTGGCCGCCGGTGGCCCGGCTGGTCCGGGGGGAGTTCCTCACCCTCCGGGAACGGGAATTTACCCAGGCCGCCCGGGCCCTGGGGGCCCGGGACAGCCGGATCATCTTCCGGCACATCCTGCCCAACGCCTCGGGCCCGATCCTGGTAGCCGCCACCTTCGGCACCGCCCAGGCGATCCTGGTGGAGGCAGCCCTCAGCTTTCTGGGCCTCGGCGTGCAGCCGCCCCAGGCCTCCTGGGGCAACATGCTCATCGCCGCCCAGTCCCTGACGGTGCTGGAGGAAAAGCCCTGGATGTGGCTGCCCCCCGGGCTGATGATCTTCATCTCCGTGCTGGCCATCAACTTTGTCGGGGACGGCCTGCGGGACGCCCTGGACCCCCGGCTCCGGCGGTGAGGCTCCGGGAACAAGGTTCCGGGGACAAGGTTCCGGGGACAACCAGCGCCCGGAAAGTCGGGGCGCTGGCCCGTCCGCCGGCCGGCCCGGCGACAGGCTAGAAAGAAAAAAAGGATGAGAGCGAGGAGGTCACATGGCGAAGTGTGGTTTCCGTCGGCTTGCGGCCTGGATCCTCGCCGCAGCGGTGGCGCTGGCCGGATGCGGCGGCGGCTCGGGGGATGCCCAGGGTACGCCGCCTACCGGCGACCAGGCCCAGAACCAGGCCCCGGCCCAGCCCGCGGGTCCGAAGCAGGTGACCATCGGCATCTGGTCGAGCCCCAACACCTTCAACCCGATCTCCTACGACACCACCTACACCTACCTGATCATCCGGATGCTCTACCCCACCCTGCTGGAGATGAACGACAAGCTGGAGTTCGAGGGTCGGCTGGCGGAGAGGTGGACCGTCTCCGACGACAAGACCCAGTTCACTTTCTACCTTAATAAGAACGCCCGGTGGTCCGACGGCACCCCCATCACCGCCCACGACGTGGCGGCCACCGTCAGCATGATCGCCCGGCCGGAGACCAAGACCACCCGGCGGTCCCTCATCGACACCATCGCCGGGCTCGATGAGAACGGCACCGCGCCAGAGGGGAAGGTCTCGGGCATCCGGGTGGTGGACGACCACACCATCGAGTTCACCACCAAGGGGCCGGTGGACCCTGACGCCTTCCTGGAGAAACTCGGCGTCAACGTCTTCATCGTGCCCAAGGCCCTGCTGGACCAGGTCCAGAACCCGGCGGAGATTGACCGGGAGCCCTGGTCGATGGAGCCCAGGGTGACCGGCGGGCCTTTCAAGTTCGTCCGCTACGTCACCGACCAGTACGTGGAACTGGAGAAGAACCCGGATTACTGGCTGGGCGAGCCCAAGCTGGACAAGATCTTCGTCCGGATCGTCCCCCGGGCCACCATGGCGGCCGCGCTGGAGAAGGGCGAGATCGACATCACCGGCGGGGCCGGCATCGGCGAGGTGCCGGTGGAGGACTGGGAGAAGGTCTCGGCGATGCCCCACCTCACCCCGGCCACCTACGTGGCGCCGTCCTACCAGTACATGGATGTGAACGCCGCGCAGCCGCACCTCTCCGATCCCCGGGTGCGTCGGGCCTTTGCCCACGCGATCAACCGGCAGCTGATCGTCGACCGGCTCCTCAAGGGGCAGGGCGAGGTCCTCAACACGCCCCTGAACAGCGCCAACAAGTACTACCGGCCCGAGCTGCAGAAGGAGCTGGAGTACAACCCCGAGAAGGCCAAGCAGCTCCTCCAGGAGGCCGGCTGGGACTTTAACCGGGAGATCGTGCTGCTGACCCCCACGGGCAACACCGTCCGGGAGCAATCCGCGGACATCATCCAGGCCAACCTCCAGGCGGTCGGGGTGAAGGTCCAGGTCCAGAAGGTGGACTTCCCCACCCGGCAGGCCATGGCCCAGCGGGGCGAGTGGGAGATCTCCCTGGTGGGCTTCAGCGCCACCTTTGACCCCGACTTCTCCAGCCAGGTTTCGGCCAAGGGCGCTTACAACTACCGCCGCCTCCCCGGACCGGAGAACGACAACAAGAAGCATTACAACCCTCGGCTCGACGAACTGCTGCTCCAGGGGAAGAACACTGCAGACTTTGAAGAGCGGATGCGGATCTACACCGAGGCCCAGAAGGTCTTCATCGAGGACCTGCCGCTGATCCCCCTCTACGCGCCCAAGGCACTGGTGGTGGTGAACAAGCGGGTGACCGGGGTGAAGCCCGGCCCCCAGGGGCTCACCTGGAACACCCACGAGTGGGATGTGACCCAGTAGCCTATGGGCTGTGTTCCAGCGGCGGCGCCTCAGCCGCCCCGGGCAGGCCGCAGCGGCCTGCCCGGGGCTTCCCCTTGTGTAAACCGGCCATGGCCGCCCAGGGCGCTGTGGCGCCGGTGCGGTGGCGCCGATGCTGGGGCGCCGGTGCGGTGGCGCCGGTGCGGTGGTGCCGGTGCGGTGGCGCCGGCAGGCCAGCGCATCTCCAGGACTGCCGGGCTCCAGTCCCGGGCATCTCGGAGCCTGATGGGCTCCAGTCCCTGGCATCTCGGGGCCTGACGGGCTCCAAACCCGGGTATCCCCGGTCCCGGGCGAGTGCAAAGTGAACAGGATTTTCTCGTTCCCGAGACGAATTGGTGAACTCGGATTTCTCCGATCTCCCATCGGAGATCCCCCATCGGAGGAGGCAACGCAGCCTTGTCCACCGCCATCGAACTGCGGGGCGTCCGCTTCACCTACCGGGGGGCCACCCGCCCCGCCCTGGACGGGGTGGACCTCACCGTGGCCCCCGGCGAGTTCGTGGTGCTGGTGGGGCCCAGCGGCGCGGGCAAGTCCACCCTCTGTTGCCTGCTGAACGGCCTGGTGCCCCAGTTCCTCCGGGGCCGGCTGGAGGGGACCGTCACCATCCTGGGGGAGCCGGCCGCCGGCCGGAAGGTCAGCGCCCTGGCGGAGAAGGTCGGCCTGGTCTTCCAGGACTTTGAGAGCCAGCTCTTCTCCACCAACGTCGAGCTCGAGGTGGCCTTCGCCCCGGAGAATTTCGGGGTCGACCGGGAGGAGATCCGGCGCCGGGTGCGGGAGTGCCTGGCCACCGTGGGCCTTACCGGCCTCGAGCACCGGGAGCCCGCCACCCTCTCCGGCGGGCAGAAGCAGCGGCTGGCCATCGCCTCGGTCCTCAGCATGGAGCCCCGGATCCTGGTGATGGACGAGCCCACCACCGACCTCGACCCCCTGGGTAAGGAGGCGGTCTTCGCGGTGGCCCGGCGCCTCCGGGAGCAGGGGCTCACCCTGGTGATCGCCGAGCACGAGACCGAGGAGGCGGCCGCCGCCGACCGGGTGGTGGTGCTCCACGAGGGGCGGGTCGTCGCCCAGGGGACCCCCCGGGAGGTCCTGACCCGGGCAGACTGGCTGGAGGAGCTTGGCGTCCAGCCCCTGGGGGCGGCCCAGATCACCGCCCGGCTGGGCCTGCCCCCGGCCCTCACCGTGGAGGAGGCCGTGGCGATCCTGGGGGAGGCCGGGTACCGGGTCGACCCCGCCGCCCTCGCGGAACTCCGGGAGCGGGACCGCCGGCGGGCCGAGGCCCTTGGCGAGCCGGTCATCGAGGTGCGGGACCTCGAGCACCGCTACCCCAACGGGGTGGTCGCCCTCCAGGGGGTGAACCTCACCATCCGCCGGGGGGAGTTCGTGGCCCTGGTGGGACAGAACGGCTCGGGCAAGACCACCCTGGTGAAGCACCTCAACGGGCTTCTGCAGCCCACCGGGGGCGAGGTCCGGGTGGCGGGGGTGCCCACCGCCGGCCAGTCGGTGCTGCAGCTCGGCCGGAGGGTCGGTTACGTCTTCCAGAACCCGGACCACCAGATCTTCGCGGAGACGGTCTACGACGAGGTGGCCTTTGGCCCCCGGAACCACGGCCTGCTGGAGGCGGAGGTCCGGGCCCGGGTGGAGGAGGCCCTGGCGGCGGTGGGGCTCACCGGCCGGGAGGAGGAAGACCCCTTCGCCATGACCCGGGGGGAGCGGCAGCGGGTGGCGGTGGCCTCGGTCCTGGCCACCCGGCCCGAGGTGATCATCCTCGACGAGCCCACCACGGGCCTCGACTACCGGGAACAGCGGCAGATGATGGAACTGGTGCGGCGGCTCAACGAACAGGGACACACCATCCTCTGCGTCACCCACACCATGTGGGTGGTGGCCGAGTACGCCCACCGCACCGTGGTCATGCGGGACGGCCGGATCTGGATGGACGGGCCGACCCGGGAGGTGCTGGCCCGGGAGGAGGAACTGACCGCCGCCAGCCTCAAACCCCCGCAACTGGTCCGGATCACCGGCCGCCTCGGCGGCACCCTCCTCAGCCTGGAGGAGTGCCTCCACGCCCTCCGGAAGGGGTGAAGCGCCGTGGACGTCTACCTGTACGTCGAGGGGAACTCGCCGCTCCACCGGCTGGATCCCCGGCCGAAGATGCTCCTGGTGGTGGGCCTCATCTTCCTGGCGGTGGCCGCCGAGCATCCCCTGGTACCGGGGGCGCTCCTCGGCCTGGTGCTGGCCGCCGCCCAGGTGGCCGGGGCGTGGCCGGCCCTCCGGCGGGTGCGGACCATCCTCCTCACCATCGGCGGGTTCTCCACCGTCGCCTGGGCGCTCCTGGCCCGGGGCACCACCCCTCTCCTCGGCCCGGTGACGGTGGAGTCCCTCCTCTACGGCCTGGGGACCGGGCTGAAGCTGGTGGCGACCATCGCCGGCAGCGTG
>QGUP01000062.1 GCA_003242505.1 Bacillota bacterium | reverse complement strand
TGCCGGAGCGGCCTCGGGCTGCCTCGCCCGCCGCGGCCTCTGGCCGCCAGGTCAGCGCCCATGCCGGGCGCACCAGCAAGGGGCGGGAGGCCCCAGGGGGCCTCCCGCCGCCGCTCTGCTAGCCGTCCACCGCCCGGCGCAGGGCCTGGGCCAGGTCGGCGATGATGTCGTCCACCGCCTCGATGCCGATGGAGAGCCGGATCAGGTCCGGGGTCACCCCGGCGGCCAGCTGCTCCTCGGGGCTGAGCTGCTGGTGGGTGGTGCTGGCCGGGTGGATCGCCAGGGTCTTGCTGTCGCCGATGTTGGCCAGGTGGCTAATGAGCTCCAGGCTGTCGATGAACCGCCGGCCGGCCTCCACCCCGCCCTTGATGCCGAAGGTGACGATGGCGCCCTGCCCCTTCGGCAGGTACTTCTTCGCCAGGTGGTAGGAAGGGCTGTCGGGCAGGCCGGGGTAGTTGACCCAGGTCACCTGGGGCTGGGCCTTCAGCCACTCGGCTACCTGGAGGGCGTTCTCCGAGTGCCGCTCCATCCGGAGGTGCAGGGTCTCCAGCCCCAGGAGGAAGAGCCAGGCGTTGAAGGGGCTGAGGCACCCGCCCAGGTCCCGGAGGAGCTGGGTCCGGACCTTGGTGATGTAGGAGAGGTTGCCCACCGCGTCCCAGTAGACCAGGCCGTGGTAGCTGGGGTCGGGCTCCGTGAACATCGGGAACTTGCCGTTGTTCCAGGGGAACCGGCCGGAGTCGACGATCACCCCGCCGATGGAGTTGCCGTGGCCGCCGATGAACTTGGTGGCCGAGTGGACCACCACATCCGCCCCCCAGTCGAAGGGCCGGAGGAGGTAGGGGGTGGGGACGGTGTTGTCCACGATGAGCGGGATGCCGGCCTCATGGGCGATCTCGGCGATGGGCTCGATGTCCAGGACATCCAGCCGGGGGTTGCCCACGGCTTCGCCGTAAATGGCCCTGGTCCTGGGAGTGATGGCCCGGCGGAAGTTCTCCGGGTCCGAGGGGTCGACAAAGCGGACGGTGATGCCGAACTGCCGCAGGGTATGGTGGAGGAGGTTGTAGGTGCCTCCGTAGAGGGAGGTGGAGGCCACCACCTCGTCCCCGGCGCCGGCGATATTCAGGATGCTAAACAGGGTAGCGGTCTGGCCCGCGGCGGTGGCCACCGCCCCGACGCCGCCCTCCAGCGCGGCCATCCGCTTCTCGAAGACGTCGGTGGTGGGGTTCATGATCCGGGTGTAGATGTTCCCGGGCTCCTGGAGGGCAAAGAGGCGGGCCGCGTGGTCGGTGTCCCGAAAGACGTAAGAGGTGGTCTGGTAGATGGGCACCGCCCGGGCGCCCGTCGTGGGATCCGGCTCCTGGCCCCCGTGCACCGCCAGGGTCTCCAGGGCCAGGGTCCGCTCCTTCTCCGCCAGGGACATGGGCAACTCCCCCTCGTCTCGCCAGATTCGGCGCCAGACCGCTGGCCAGGCGGCCGGCAGGCCGGTCAAACAGGAGGCGGACCCATGAGGGTCCGCCTGCGGGTGTGCTCGAGCGACGACCCTCTTATCTCCCCCGGGGGATCCCCGGGCTGGACTTGGCACCTTCAGGCGGCTGCTGCCGGCTGCAGCCGCGCTGGGTTGCCGGGCTTCATCGGGCCAGGTCCCTCCGCCACTCTTGATAAGAGAGGTGCAGTATTCGGTTATGAGATTAGTGTAGCAGGTCTCTTTCCGGCCGACAAGAGGGAATGACAGACAAATGCTGCAGGTCCCGCCCGCCGATCCGGGTTCAGGCCCCACCCTCCGGCCCCGGCTCAGGCGGGCTGGCCGCTGACGACCACCCGGTTCTTCCCCTCGGCCTTGGCCGCGTACATGGCCATGTCGGCCTTGCGGACCAGGTCCTCCGCATCGCTGGCGTGGTCGGGGAAGGTCGCCACCCCGACGCTGGCGGTGACCTTGATGGTCTGGCCGTCGATGACCAGGCCCCGGGCCTCGATGGCCCGGCGGATCCGCTCCGCGGCGATCCGGGCCTCTTCGGCGCCGGTCTCGGGCATCAGGATGACGAACTCGTCGCCGGCGTACCGGAAGGGGATGTCGCTCGCCCGGATGTTCTGCCGGATCACCTCGGCCATCATCCGGAGCAGCTCGTTGCCCCGGAGGTGGCCGAACTGGTCGTTGATCTGCTTCAGGGAGTCGGAGTCGATGATCACCAGGGAGAGGGGCCGGTTGTACCGCCGGGCCCGGGCCACCTCCTCGAAGAGCCGGGACTCCAGCCCCCGGGCGTTGCCCAGCCCGGTCAGGTCGTCGGTGACCGCCAGCCGGCGGGCCTCCTGGTAGAGCCACGCCTTCTCCATGGCCGCCGAGACGTGGTTGGCCAGGATCTCGCAGAGCTGGAGGTCCTCCTCGGTGTACTGGTAGAGCCCCTGCCGGGAGATCCGGATGACCCCGGCCACCTGGCCCCGCACCCGGAAGGGAACGACGATCATCGATTCCTCCACCGGGGAGGTCCCGGGGATCTGCTTCGCCCGGGGATCCGCCAGGGGGTTACTGCAGAGGACGGGCTCGCCGTGGGCGGCCACCCACCCGGTCAGCCCCTCCCCCACCTTGAACCGGAGCCGCCGGACCGCCTCCTCCTCCCCCGGTTCGAAGGTTCCCGGCACAAACCGGACGATCCGGTTGACCAGGTAGTCCCCGGGCTGCTCAATCACCGAGATGAAGCAGGCGTTGGACCGGGTGACCTCCAGCAGGTGGTCCGCGGTGGCCTCCAGGAGGGCGTCGGGATCCAGGGAGGTGAGGATGCGGCTGGTCTTGGCCACCACCGCCAGCCGCTGCTTCTCCTTCCGGTCCTGGGTCAGGTACTGGGTCAGCCGGTAGGCAAAGAACGCCACCATGGTCTGGGCAGGGATCTGCACCAGGACCTGCCGGAGGACCCGGCTGTCTTGAAACCAGAGGGCCAACAGGAGGGGTATGAGTCCACAGGCTGCCGTGATGGCGGCTGCGGTCGGGCCCGAGGCGATGAGGCTGGCCGCACCGGCCACCAGGGCGTAAATGATGATGAACTGGGGCTGCAGACCGGCGGTGAACCAGGTGGCGATGGTCGCCCCGGCAATGGTCAGAACCGACAACAGGACGATCTGGGACTCCAGCCTGACCGGATCCTGGGGTACGGCCAGGGAAATCCCCGCCCCGGCCAGGGCGATGGCCACCAGGATCCAGACCTGCGGTGTGGTCAGCCACTGGTGGTACGGCATGTCCAGGGTGAAAAGGCCGACGGCGGTACCAGTGACCCACAGGACCGCCGCCTGGATCCGCCCTTTCTGCAACAGCTCCCGGCGAAAATCGTCCGGGGCAGGTCTGCCCGGCCTGGCCACTCTGCCTCCCTCCTCCGCCTGGGTGGGCTCTTGTGTTACAACAATGTTTCGACCGCCGCCGCGCTTCTCCTACTCGTCCGCACACCTTTGCAACTGCGAACAGGCCCGGGGCCGGAGACATCCTGCCCGGCGCCCCCGGGCCCGCCGCTGAAACAGCCTGCTGCCTCGCCCGCAGCGGACTTTCACCGCCAAGTCAGCGCCCATGCCAGGCGCACATGAAAAGCGGACCTGGCAACTGCCAGGTCCGCTTTTGGCAGGGGCGGTAGGATTCGAACCCACGACCTGCGGTTTTGGAGACCGCTGCTCTACCAGCTGAGCTACGCCCCTGCGTGGTCCGGCCCAGACGGCCGGATCGAGTGCACCGCTATTATACCATACCAGCGCGCGGTCGGGAAAGGCCTACCGGGTCTCCCGGTGCAGGGTGTGGCGCCCGCAGGTGGGGCAGAACTTCCGGAGCTCGAGCCGGCCGGGATCGTTCCTCCGGTTCTTGGTGGTCGAGTAGTTCCGGTTCTTGCACTCGGAGCAGGCCATGGTGATGATCACCCGGTTGCCCTTGGCCGCCATGACGACACCTCCGCTTCCCCCACCAGGCATCGGAACGGCGATGGTGGGCCACGCTCATATACGTTACCACGGGCCGGGGCGGCTGTCAACAACGGCAGAGGCGGCCCCGCGGCCGGACCGGCCAGGGCCCGAAAGGCAAGGATCGCAGCCTAGGGGCGGGCTGCGATCCGAGCAGGACTGGAGCTGGTGACCGGAATCGAACCGGCGACCTCGTCCTTACCAAGGACGTGCTCTACCGACTGAGCTACACCAGCACTGGTTGCGGGGGAGGGATTTGAACCCTCGACCTTCGGGTTATGAGCCCGACGAGCTACCTGGCTGCTCCACCCCGCGGTGTGGATGGTGGAGGGGGAAGGATTCGAACCTCCGAAGGCAGAGCCACCTGATTTACAGTCAGGCGCGTTTGGCCACTTCGCTACCCCTCCGCGTGGTCCCGTTCCCGGAGGGATCAGGACACGTCATATATTAACGGCATCCCGGGAATGTGTCAAGCACCCCGCGGGAGAACCGGCGGCAGAACGGGGGGCAGCGCCGGTGGTTGGAAGAACCGGTGGGTGCGGCCCAGGGACTGGCACCGCACCCACTTCCCTGGAGCCGGTTGTGGGATTTGAACCCACGGCCTACCGCTTACAAGGCGGTTGCTCTACCGCTGAGCTAAACCGGCATCCGGCTCCGGCACGCCGGGCCAGAGCCTCCCTTACCAGGCCTTACTATAGCAGAGGCAGCCCGGCGGTGCAAGGCAGCCGGGGGGCCGCCCTGCCCCGGAGATCTCAGCCTGCTAGGCGCGGCTCCGTTCGGCCCGGTGCACGGCCCGTTCGTTGCCGGCCCGCTGGTCCAGGTACCGCTCCAGCTTCCGCTTCACCCGCTGCAGGGCGTTGTCGATGGACTTGACGTGCCGGTCGAGTTCCGTGGCGATCTCCTGATACGACTTCCCGTCCAGGTAGGCCATCAGCACCTTCCACTCGAGGTCGCTCAGGATCTCGCCCATCTTCTCCTCGATGTCGCCGAACTCTTCCCGGCTGATGATCAGCTCCTCCGGGTCCGTCACCTTCGATCCCGAGATCACGTCCAGAAGCGTCCGGTCGGAGTCCTCGTCGTAGATGGGCTTGTTGAGGGAGACGTAGCTGTTCAGGGGGATGTGCTTCTGACGGGTAGCCGTCTTGATGGCGGTGATGATCTGCCGGGTGATGCAGAGCTCCGCAAAGGCGCGGAAGGAGGAGAGTTTGTCGCTGCGGAAATCCCGGATGGCCTTGTAGAGGCCAATCATCCCCTCCTGGATGATGTCCTCGCGATCCGCACCGATCAGGAAGTAGGACCGGGCCTTGGCCCGTACGAAGTTCTTGTACTTGTTGATCAGGTACTCCAGCGCGACGGTGGAACCATCCCGGGCAAACTCTACAATATCTTCATCCATCATCGACTCGTATTCCCGATATATGTCGCGCTGCGGGGTTGCAGACATCGACCGGTCCCCTCCCTGTTCCCCGGAGTCCAGCCTATAATACAGAAAAGCCCGTGCGTCACCAACCGCAGGTGGTGCCATCGCCAGCGCACGGTCTACCCGTAAAATAGGCCAAACCACATAACCCCAGGCGACATAATCGATTGACCGGGCCGCTACTGCCGATTATAAACGGGCGGCAGAGCCGCGTCAAGGCAGCGCCCCGGGCCGGGCGGGCGAGTTGCCGCTTTTGACAGTATTGCAAGACCGATGCTACCCCCGGGCGCCCTTTCCGGCCGGGTCGACCTGCGCCAGGGCCCGCTGGCGGCGGATCTCGTACAGCAGGATGCCGCCGGCCACCGCGGCGTTGAGGGAGTTGATCCGGCCGTACATCGGGATCCGGACGGTGAAGTCGCAGTGCTCCGCGACCAGCCGGTGCATCCCCTTGCCCTCGCTGCCGATGACCAGCCCCAGAGGCCCGGTGAGCCGGGCCTCGTAGCATGACTCCCGGGCTTCCTGGTGGGTCCCGCAGATCCAGAGCCCCGCCGCCTTGAGTTCCCCGATGGTGCGCACCAGGTTGGTTACCCGGGCCACCGGCACGTACTCGATGGCCCCCGCGGAGACCTTGGCCACCGTCTCCGTCAGCCCCGCGGACCGGCGCTCCGGCACGATGATCCCGTGGACGCCGCAGGCGTCCGCGGTCCGGATCAGGGAACCCAGGTTCTGGGGGTCCTCAATCCCGTCGAGGATCAGCACCAGGGGCTCCTCGCCCCGCTCCCGGGCCCGGGCCAGGATCGCCTCCACCGTCGCGTAGGGCCGGGCGGCGACGACCGCGACCACCCCCTGGTGCGCAGCTCCCTGGACCATGGCGTCGAGCCAGGCCCGGTCCACCTCCTGCACTGGGATCCCCTGCTCCCGGGCCAGGGCCCGGATCTGCCGGATCGACCCGTGCGCCGCCCCCCGGGCGAGATACAGCCGGTGGATCGGCCGGCCGGCCTTGAGGGCCTCCAGGACCGGATTGCGCCCCAGGATCCGCGCCTCTGCCACGCTGCCCTCCCCCTCATTCCTATGGCGGTTTCCTGCCGGTTACCCCCGGGGCTCAGGGCCGGCGGGGCCAGGGAGCGAGGTGCGGGTGCACCGCCGCCACCTGCCGGTTCAGGTCCAGGATCGCCTGCCGGATCTCCCACTGGGCTTCGGAACTGCCCCGGAGGTTCACCAGGTGGTAGAGTTCCCAGAGGTCGAACCGGGCCAGGGCCCGGCGCCGGTGGGCGTTGGTCACCACGTAGGGGGCCGCCAGGGGCAGCCGGTCCACAAGGCGCAGGTAGAGTTCCTCCGCGGCGGCCACCGCCCGCTCCAGAACCGGGGTGAGGCCGGCCGCAGCCACGTTGGGCGGCACCACCCAGCCGTAGGCGGTGCCGGGCTCCGCGGGAGCGAACTCCACCTTCCGGCAGTGGCGGAGAAGCTGGTGCCAGCAGGCCTCGGAGACGGTGAAAGCCGCCCCGTAGTGGACCCGGTGTAGGGCCTCGAGGGGATGGTCGTGGGGCCCGAGGCGCTCCACCGCCTCCCGGAAGAGCCGCACCAGCTGCTCCGGCGGCAGCCGCCGGACCCCTTCCTCCAGCCCCGGGGCGCCGTACTCCAGGGCCAGGCCCTCCGCGACCCGGACCAGGGCCGGCACCTCGTCGGGGGGGATGGCCCCGGCGCCAGCCCCTCCTTCCGAGGGCGGCATATCCGGGACCGGCGACGCCGGCCCGGCGGGCTGCCCGACGGTTCCCGGCCGGCCGGCGGCCTGGCGGGCCTCCTGGCCGGTCCACTCCACCAGCCGGGCTTCCGGCGGCCGGATCCGCTCCGCCACCGGCCCGCTGAGGTCCAGGGGCAGGCCGGAGGCCCCGGGGTCCGCCGCTGCAGAGCCCGCCCCGGCCGGCGCAGGCGGGGCCACCTCCCGGAGGAGCGCCGCCACCCCGGCCCGGGTCTCCATCCGGTAGGGGTTGGGCTCCGCATGCCGGAGGAGCACCGGCAGGACGGCGCTCACCTCCTCCCGGATGGCCGCGGCCATGGCCCGGACCTCCGGGTAGGGGTCTGAAAGCAGCCGGGCGAGGCTGTCCCGGATCGCGCGGCCGTTCCCCGTCATCCCCAGGTTGGTGTGGACCGCCAGGGTGAGCGCGTACCGGGCGTCTTCAAAGGCGGTCTTCTCCACCCGGACGGACCAGGCCTTCTCGCTCTCCTGCTCCCCCCGGGGCAGCGCCCGGCGGAGGTAAGCCACCAGCCCCCGGAGCAGCTCCTCGTAGGCGTCAAAGGTCAGGTCCATCAGCCGGCGGTAGCGCTCCAGGAGGTCCGGGTAGGCCTCCAGTTCCGGCGGCGTGTAGTAGGCCCCCCGGGCCGGGCGCTGGTAGCGCTGGGAGTACTCGATGAAGGAGAGAAAGGGATTGGAGAGCTCCAGCCGGGCGGAGGCCAGCCGGGAGACCCGCTCGATCCCCACGTGGGCCACCGCCAGTTCCGCCACGCTGGAGTGGCCGTAGCCGATGACCACCCGCTCGTGGAACCGCCGGGCCTTTTCCAGGTCGAAGCCGGCACCCGCCGCCGGCGCGCCGCCCTCCGCCAGGGCCAGTTCCCGGTCCTGGATCAGGGCCAGGAGGTTGTCCCGGAAGCTGTGGGGGGAGCGGCTGACCTTGGCGAAGACCACCGCGACGACCTCTTCCGGGAGGTTCGAGATGGTGTAGATGTTCCGGTCGAGGTTGCTCACGTAGCGCCGGAGAAGCGCTGCCTCCTCGGGGGTGTAGCCCATTGCGCTGCCCCTTTCCGCAAAGGTAACAACCGGACGGCCGCGGCCTGTGCCCGATCCCGGATGGTTCCCCGGCTCAGGGGTCCCCGGCCCCGGGATCCGGCGGAGACGGCCCCATCGGAGCCTCACCGTTGGCCGGGCCGGCGGCCGGGGGCTCGCCGCCCGCGGCCTGGACCGCCCGGGCCAGGACCGCCTGGAGCCGCTGCCAGTCGCCCCTGAGGTAGAGAAAGCCCACCAGGGCCTCGAAGCCGGTGGCCAGGGCGTACTCCGCCCGGTCCGCGCCCCGGACGGAGTGCCGGGGCTTGGCGTTCCGGCCCCGGCGGGCGACCTCCGCCTCCACCTCGGTCAGTTCCGGCAGGAGAGCCCGGAGGGCTTCCGCCTGGCTGTGGGCCCGGACATAGCCCGTCGCGGCCCGGTGGAGCGCCCCCGGCCGCCGGCCGCCCTGGTGCAGGAGCCACTCCCGGACGTAAAGCTCGTAGACGGCGTCGCCCAGGTAGGCCAGGGCCAGGGGCGGGTACTGCTCCGGGTGGCCGTAGGGGCCGAAGATGGGCGGAAAACCGCTCATGCCCGCCGCCACCGGACCCCGGTGGGGGTGTCCTCGAGGATGATCCCCATGGCCCGGAGCTGGTCCCGGATCCGGTCGGCCTCGGCAAAGTTCCGGGCCTTGCGGGCGGCCTGGCGGAGGGCAATGAGCCGCTCGATCTCGGCATCCAGGCTCTCTTCC
>QGUP01000478.1 GCA_003242505.1 Bacillota bacterium | reverse complement strand
CCCGGCCGCCGGCTGGCCTGCGCCGCAGGAGCCAGAAGAGGCACAGGTTCTGGGCGAGCCCCACGATGCCGCCGTATGTGAGGCCAATAACAATAGGCAGCACACAAATAGCCCCCTACCGCGGCTGCCCGCCGCGGCGGTCCCCGCTCCGGGCCGCCTCCGCCCGCCGGGCGCGTTCCAAGACGCCCATGCGCCGGAAGAAGCTGTAGAAAGCAACAGCAAGGCCCAAAAGAACGCCCGCCACCGTGAACCAGGGGACCTCGGCCCCGCGCCGCTGGTCAAGCCAGTAACCGCCGCCGCCAAAGAGCAGTTCCGCTGCGACCAGCATGTACCCGAAGTCTACAGCGACCTGCAGGTAAGCGGACTGCGGCCTGGTGAACTTTGGCAAGGGACCCGGCCCCCTCACGTGGCGGCTGGACTCCCGATGGCGATTATACAATAAAATGTGCGACACACACAACCCGAATTCAGTTGTCTTACGATTCCTAAACGGAAAGCCGCCGATTCCCCTTCCACGCCCGCTTCCGCCTCAGCCGGCGAACTCCTCCGGCCGCTCCGGGGCAAACCCCCACAGGTGGGCGAGGTACCCCGCGATCCGTTCCGACGCCCGGCCGTCCCCGAAGGGGTTCCGGGCCTGAGCCATCCGCCGGTACGCCTCCGGGTCCGAGAGCAGCCGGTGGGCCGCGGCGTAGACCGACTCGGTATCCGTGCCCGCGAACACCACCACCCCCGCCGCCACCGCCTCGGGCCGCTCGGTGGTATCCCGCATCAGCACCAGGGGCTTGCCGAAGACCGGCGCCTCCTCCTGCAGCCCCCCGGAGTCGCTCAGGATGAGGTAGGACCGGGCCATCAGGTTGATCATGTCCGGGTAGCTGATGGGGTCCAGGAGCAGAATCCGGGGATGGCCCGAGAGGAGAGGCAGGGCCACCTCCCGCACCGCCGGGCTCAGGTGGACCGGGTAGATCAGCAGGGTGTCCGGGTGGTCCTCCACCAGCCGGCGCATGGCGGTGAACATCTGGCGCATCGGCTCGCCCCAGTTCTCCCGCCGGTGCGCGGTCACCGCGATCACCCGGTGCCGGGTAAAGTCCACCTCATTGAGCCGGGGCTCCTCGAACCGGTAGTCCGGCCGGTAGGTGGCCAGGGTGGCGTCCACCCCAGTCTGGCCCGTGACATAGATCGCCCGGGGGTCCACCCCCTCCCGGAGGAGGTTGTCCCGGTTGAGGGGCGTGGGGGCAAAGAGGTGGTCCGCCACCACGTCCGCGATCCGCCGGTTGATCTCCTCGGGGAAGGGGGAGTACTTGTTGTAAGTCCGGAGCCCGGCCTCCACGTGGCCCACGGGCACCTTGTGGTAGAAGGCCGCCAGGCTCCCCACCATGGTGGTGTGGGTGTCCCCGTGGACCAGCACCAGGTCCGGGGCCACCTCCCGGATGACCCGGTCCAGCCCCTCCAGGGCGGCGGTGACGATGTAGGCCAGGGTCTGCCGGTGCTGCATGATGTTCAGGTCGTAGTCCGGGGTCACCCGGAAGTGGCGCAACACCTGGTCCAGCTGCTCCCGGTGCTGGCCCGTCACCGCCACCCGGACGTCGAACCACTCGGGGTGGCGAGCCAGGGCCAGGACCACCGGGCACATCTTGATCGCCTCCGGCCGGGTTCCGAAGATGACCAGGATCTTGCGGCGTTCAGGCACAGGCGAGAGCCTCCTTCCCCCATCAACCAGGACGCCGGCCGCCGGGCGCAGATGGCGCCCTTCGGCCGGCTGTCCGCCATCAGCGAGGCCCAGGTCTAGTGATCGAGATCCCGCCGCCGGGGCGGTGACACCTGCAGCACCCCGAGCCGGTGCAGGCCGTAGAACAGGGCGCCCAGGATGCAGCCCACCAGTAGGATGGCCTGGGGAAGCGGCAGGTTGGCGATGACCACCGCCGCCAGGCCCAGGGAGGCCGAGACCGCCCAGAGCACCAGCACCGTGTCCCGGTGGCTCAGCCCCAGGCGCATCAACCGGTGGTGGAGGTGGTCCCGGTCCGGCTCGCCGATGGACCGGCCGCTCGCCAGCCGCCGGACGATGGCCAGGGCCGTGTCGATCACCGGCAGCCCCACCGCCAGGATGGGCACCGCCACCCCCACCGCCGCGGCGCTCTTCAGCACGCTGTGGATGGCGATGGCCCCCAGGGCGAAGCCGAGGAAGAGGGCCCCGGCGTCCCCCATGAAGATCTTGGCCGGATTGAAGTTGTACCGGAGAAACCCCACCGCCGCGCCGGCCAGGGCCGCGGGCAGGACCATCAGCCGCACATCTCCCTGCTGGAGGGAGACCACGAAGAGGGTCAGGC
>QGUP01000477.1 GCA_003242505.1 Bacillota bacterium | reverse complement strand
GCGGAAGGTCGAGCACCTGCGGCTCCTCTTCGGGGGCGAGACCCCGGCCCCGGCGCCCCGGCCGCCGGTGGGCACGGAGACGGGGTTTTGAAGGAAGCCGGTGCAAGAGCCGGCCCAAGGAAAAGAAAGGCCGGCCAATACAAGAGCGGCTCCCAACCCGCTGTTGCGGGTGGGAGCCGCTCGCTGTTCGTTTCCCTTGCGGCTGCTCTGGCTGCCCTCGGGTACAGTTCTGACCGCTCGCGCGTCCAGCCCCTGGCCGCTACCCCTCCGGCTACTACCCTTCCGGCTGCTCCCGGGTCCAGCCCCGGCGCCAGATAAGGCCGGCCAGCCCGAGGAGGGCCAGGGCCGCGGCCACCACCTGGGCGACCCGCAGGCCGCCAGCGAAGAAGGTGCTGTCCGTCCGGATTCCCTCGATGAAGAACCGGCCGACGTTGTAGACCACCAGGTAGGCGCAGAAGACGCTGCCCGCCGGCGGCCGGCGCCGGAAGAAGAGGAGGAGCAGCCCGGCGCCCAGGAGGTTCCAGACGCTCTCGTATAGGAAGGTCGGGTGCAGGTAGGCGCCGTCGATGAACATTTGCTCCCGGAACCAGGCGGGGAACCGGCTCATGAACTCCGGGGTGGTGGCGACGCCGTAGGCCTCCTGGTTGAAGAAGTTGCCCCACCGGCCAATGGCCTGGGCCAGCAGGAGCGGCGCCGCGGCGACGTCGGCCCAGGGCAGGAAGGGCTGGCCCCGGCGCCGGGCGTACCAGAGCCCCACCAGGACGCCCCCCAGGACCCCGCCGTGGATCGCCAGGCCGCCGTGCCAGATCATGGGAATCTCCCACAGGTGCTCCCGGTAGTACGGCCACTGCAGGACGAAGACCTCGTACAGCCGGGCGCCGATCACCACCGCCGGCACCGCCCACAGGGCCAGGTCGGGCACGAACTCCGGGTCGAGCCCCCGGCTCGCGGCGAGCCGGCCGCCCAGCCAGACGGCGGCGAGGATGGCGCTCACCACGATGATCCCGTACCAGCGGATCTCCACGGGTCCCAGGTGCACCGCGACGGGATCGATGACCAGGAAGTTCACCACGGCGACCTCCGTTACTGGCAGTTGCTGCAGTAGCCGTAGACCTCGAAGGCGTGCCCCACCACCTTGAAGCCCGGGTCCTCCCGGGGCCGGATGGTGGTCAAGGGCGAGGGGCAGAGTTCGACGCAGAAGCTCTTGCCGCAGCCCAGGCAGACCATGTGGTGGTGATGCCGGCCCTCGGACTGCAGTTCGTAGCGGGCGCTCTCCCGGTTCTGCAGGTTGACCTGGCCGATCAGCCCCTGTTCGGTGAGCAGGGCCAGGTTGCGGTAGATGGTGTCCAGGCTCACCTGGGGCTGGGTGGCCCGGACGGCCCGCAGGATCTCCTGCGCCGTGAGGGGCTCCTCCGCCGCGGCCAGGACCCGGAGGATCTCCAGCCGCTGGGGAGTGATCTTGAGGCCCCGGGCCTTCACCGCTTGCACGATGGCATCCAGGCTCAACAGGGGCACCATCCTAATTCGTAAAGTTACGATTCAATTGTATCGGCAGGGGAGGGAGGCGTCAACCAACCGGCGTGCACCGCTGGCTACCGCCGCTCCACGTACGCGACGCTGCCCGCGATCCGCCGGATCACCACCCGGGTGCCCCGGGGCAGGGTCTCCCCAGGGCGATAGGGCCGGGCACTGAACTGCTGGATCGATCGGCCCGTGTCGAAGACCACCTCGCCCAGACTCTGGTCCGAGCAGCCCACGGTCAGTTCCCCCTCGAGGCCGATGAACTCTGCCGCGGCCTCGGTGGCGCTGGACTGGGCCCGGGCGAGGAAGACCAGGACCCGGAAGACCAGCCACCCCGCCAGGAAGGACAGGGCCACCGCGACCAGGGCCACCAGCACCGGCTGGAGCGCCCTGGCCCAGGTGAGGAGGCTGCCGCTGGCGCCGAAGATCGCCAGGGTGGTGGCCAGGACCACGGGCTTGAGGGGGGAGACGTAGGTGCCTCCGTCCCCCGCCTCCGGGTGGTCTGCGGCTTCCGGGGAGAGGTCGCCGGCATCGGGATGGTGGTCCCCGTCGCCGCCGGCGAAGTTCTGGAGCAGCAGCCACCCCAGGCCCAGGACCATGGTGGGGATGTAGACCCAGAGGGCCGGGGTCACGGGTCACGCCTCCTCCCGGGCCGGGGTTTCCACCGGTGCCAGGGCGCTGCCCTCCGCCGGGCCGCCGTCCCCTGCCAGCGCCGGAGTGCCGCCGTCCGCCAGCGCCGGCCCTTCCCGCACCACCTGCAGCCGCTGCTCCAGGGTCCCCAGGAGGTCCACGCCGGTGGTGGCCTTGAGGG
>QGUP01000476.1 GCA_003242505.1 Bacillota bacterium | reverse complement strand
CGGTGCGGCGGACCGGTTAGGTTTGGGGCCTGCGGGCCTGGCCCTGGTCTGCGCCTCCCATAACGGCGAGTCGGAGCCCCCCCGCCGGGCGGAGGCGATCCTCGCCCGGATCGGCCTCGGGCCCGAAGCCCTCCGGTGCGGCGCTCACGAGCCCTTTGACCGGGAGACCGCCCGGGACCTGGTCCGGTCCGGAGCCGGGGCCACGCCCCTTCACAACAACTGCTCGGGCAAGCACGCGGGCATGCTGGCCCTGGCCCGGCACCTGGGGTGCGACCCAGCCGGGTACCTGGACCCCGGCCACCCGGTGCAGCAGGTGATCCTGGAGAACGTGGCCGTGGTGACCGGGCTGCCAGGGAGCCGCATCGCCCTGGCGGTGGACGGCTGCGGCGTCCCTACCTTTGGCCTCAGCCTCTATCACATGGCTCTGGCCTTCGCCCGGCTGGCCGAGCCGGAGGCCATCCCCCCGGAGCCCGGGGCGGAGGTGACCCTGCCGCCGGGGTACCGGCCCCCAGAGCCGGAGGAGCGCCGGGCCGCGGCGGCCCGGGTGCGGGCGGCCATGACCGCCCACCCGTACTTGGTCGCCGGCCGGCGGCGGTTTGACACCGCCCTTATGGAGGCGGCGGGCGGCCGGATCGTCTCCAAGATCGGCGCGGCAGGGGTCTGGTGCGCAGGGATCGTGCCGGAGGCGGCGCGGGAGGTCCCGGCCCTCCGGGAGGCCCGGGGCGGCGTGGGCATCGCCCTCAAGATTGAGGATCAGACCCTGGACGGCGGCCCCCGGGAGACGGCCGCCACCGCCGTCCTGGCCGAGCTTGGGATCCTGGGGGAGGGGGAGCTGCAGCAGCTCCACTACTACCACCGCTGGCCGGTGCGCAATGTGGCAGGGATCCCGGTGGGAGAGCAGCGGGCGGTCTTCCGGCTGCGGAAGGTGACGTGAGTGGCGTGGCGGTGGACGAACCGTCCACCGTGGACGGACCGTCCAATCCCCGGGTGGATATACTGAACTGAAAACCCTACTCAGAGGACGCAGCGCCGGCGTACCGGCTGCCAGGGAGGTGCGTGCCCGGTGAACCGACCCCCACTCCTCATCCGCCGGGGGGATGTCTATTACGCCGATCTCAGCCCCGTCATCGGGTCGGAGCAGGGCGGCGTACGGCCGGTGCTGGTGCTGCAGAACGACATCGGCAACCGGTATAGCCCCACGGTAATCGTATCGGCGATTACTTCGCAGATCGAGAAGGCAAAGCTCCCCATCCATGTCGAATTGGATGGGGAGCGTTACGGGTTGGAGCGGGATTCGGTGATCCTCCTGGAGCAGATCCGGACCATTGACAAGCGCCGGCTCCGGGAGAAGGTGACGCATCTGGACGAGGAGATTATGCAGCGGGTGAATGAGGCGTTGATGATTAGTTTGGGGTTGAGGGAGTTGTAGAGGTGGGGTTGTGGGCTGTAGAGTTGGTGATCCCTTCATGAGACGTTTCTCTAGGCAGAAACTCTTACTGATAACCGTTGACCTGCTCGCATCGGTAGTTGCTACGCTGATGGCGTTTCTCGTGCGCTTTGCGCTGGAGGGCGCCGCGATTCCCCCCGTCTTCCTGAAGAATTTCCTCAAGTCCTTGCCCCTGGTCTTACCGCTACGGGGGCTTCTGTATTCCGGTATGGGCCTGTACCGGGTGTTGTGGTCCCACGCCGGAGCGCCCGAGATGTTGCGACTCTTCGGGATCGTAGCGATGGAAACGGCCGTCAGCTCAGCCGTTACGTATGTGGCGGCGGATGGCCGGTATCCCCGCAGCGTTTTCATTATCGGTGGGCTGCTGAACGTTGCCCTACTGGGTTCCGTCCGGTTGCTATTGAAACTCCGGCACCAACTGAACAGGCTCCGGAGAGCCCAGCATGCCCAGAATCGCAGGGTCCTCATCTTTGGCGCCGGTGATGCCGGGGCCCTGTTGGCCCGGGAACTGATCCGGCACCCGGAACTCGGTTTTTTTGTCGTGGGCTTCCTTGACGACGATGTGGCCAAGCTGGGGTTTCAGGTTGCTGGCAAACCGGTCCTGGGCGTTCGCCAGGAACTAGGCGAGGTGGCAGCGCGGTACGGTGCCACGGACTTGATTGTCGCCGTTCCCCAGCTGAACCCCCGAACTCTGAGGGAGCTGCTGGATGAGGGCCGCAAGCTCGGGCTCAAGGTCAGGGTTCTGCCCAGCGTGTACGAGCTGGTTGACGGGAAGGTTTCCATTTCCCAGGTCCGGGATGTGCAGATTGAGGACCTCCTGGGGCGGGAAGAGGTCAAGCTGGATCTCGAAGCCGTGGCGAGGTACCTGACCGGCGAGGTGGTGCTCA
>QGUP01000475.1 GCA_003242505.1 Bacillota bacterium | reverse complement strand
TCATAGGAGCCTCACCCCACGGAATCCTTTGGGATTCTAAGAGCGGTGGACACTCTCGGGGTGAGGTTCCTACTTTATTTGCCCAGCCTTTTCCTGCTGCCCCGCCCCACTAAAATGTTACGCGGTGTGCCCCGGCGCCGAGGGAGATATCTCGAAGGACCCATCATAAACTGCATATCAAGCAACGGTAAAGGGCACCCTTAGGATGTCGGCGACATTGCAGAAAACAAAACGATCCAGTCAAGAACAGCGAATTGGCAAATGTTGGTTGACTTTTTCTGGATACGCTGTCAAAATCATCTTCAGAGGAGATTGTCAAAGGGAGGTGCTGGGGGGATGAAGCAGCAGGAACCAGGCGCAGCCCAGGACCGGTTTTCTCCTGACAACCTTCTGCCCCTGCTGCAAACCATTTCCGCCCTGGTCGAAAAGCGGTGCCATCGGTTCCTCAGCCGGGAGTACGGGCTGACGATGCCCCAGTACATGTTGCTGCTGGCGGCGACCTACGGGGACTCCACCACCCTGGGCGGCCTGGCAGACCAGCTGAACTGCTCCCGGGGGAACCTCACCGGCGTCGCGGACCGCCTGGAGCGGGACGGCTGGCTGGTACGGGAACGGAGCACCGAGGATCGCCGGGTCGTGAACATCCGGCTGACGGACAAGGGAGCCCAGGTCTGGGAGATCCGCTCCGCCCTGGCCAGGGAGATGGCGGACCTGGCCCGGGTCTGGACCTCGGAGGAGCGGGAGATGCTCTACCTGTGCCTGGAGAAGCTCTACCGGGACCTGAAACAACAGGAGCGGCCCGCCCAGGAGGAGACCCCGTCCCAGTCCGAGGCCAGCTAGGACCCGGGGGGCCGGGAACCGGGCCAGAAGCGGGCATCGGATCAGAACCGGGAATCGGGTCACTGTCAGATATCGGGTCACACAGGGCGGTCTTCCGGGGAGCCGGCGGCAGCCGGCTCCCCGGGCGTCTTTCCCGGGCCGCCTCACGACCAGGGCCAGTGGGGCACCAGCCGCTCGAGACGGGCGGCCAGGGGCCGGGCCAGTTCCCGCAGTTCCGCCCAGGTGAGGGCCCGGCCGGCGATGAGCAGGCCCAGGTAGACCGGCGGCGCCACCACCAGCGCCGTGGCCAGGGCTCCCCAGGGGCCGGAGAGGGTCCAGCCCACGGCCACCATCCCCGCCAGCAGCGCCCCGGTGGCCACCGCGGCCGGCAGCGGCGCCGCGAGGACCCGAGACCAGGGCACCCTGTGCTCCAGGAGCCGCTCCAGGGCCCGCAGGTTGGCCAGGAGCACCAGCAGGTGCAGGAGGACCGAGGTCGCCACCACCCCCCGGATGCCCACCCCGGGGAGGCGGGTGACCAGGCCGTCGGCCACCACCTTCGCCACCGTCGCTGCGGTCAGATGGCGGACCGGCTCCCCGGTCCGGCCCAGTCCCTGAAGGGCGCCGGCGACCACCAGCATCAGGGGGCTGAGGAGGGAGATGGGCGCCGCGGCCACCAGGAGAGGGGCGGCTTCCGGCACCCCGAAGACCTGGGTGGCGGGCCCAGCCAGCACCATGAAGAGGACCGCCGCCGGGAGGCCGACCAGGGCCGTGGCCCGGAGCCCCAGAAAGCACCGCCGGGCCGCCAGGTCCGGGCGGCCGGCGGCCCAGGCCGCGGTCACCTTGGGCATCAGCGCTCCCGCCAGGCCCAGGGCGAGGACGTTGGGCATGGTCACCAGGGTGTAGACCACCCCGGAAAGCTGGCCGTACAGGTGGGTGGCCTCCCCCCGGCTGAACCCGGCGTGCTGCAGCCCCCGCTGGATCAGGGCGACATCGAGAAAGTTGAGGAGCGGCAGGACCATCGCCCCCAGGGTGACCGGCCAGGCCAGCCGCCACATCCGGGCCGCCAGCCGCCAGGGGGATTCCCAGGCCCCCTGCCGCCGGGCCGGTCCCTCCACCCGGCGCCACCCCGGGGGGCCGGCGGGCCCCCGGGGGAGGCGCGCCGGATACCGCACCCGGCGGTAGACCAGCACCAGGTACAGGTCGCTCACCACCGCGGCGGTGACCGCGCCCAGGGCGGCCCCCGCGGCTCCCCAGACGAGCCCGTGGGGCCGGAGGAGCCAGGCCCCGGCCAGGGCGCCGGCGATCCGACCCGCCTGCTCCACCAGGTTCGCCACCGCCCAGGGGGTGATCAGTTGCCGCCCCTGGAGGTAGGCCCCGTAGACCTGCTGCAGGGCAAAGAGGTAGACCGTGGGCGCCAGCACCGCCAGAACAGGGCCGACCCGGGGCTCCCCGAGGAGCCGGGCCACCGCTTCTCCTCCTGCCAGCAGCAGCACCCCCCAGGCCTTTTTAACCATTC
>QGUP01000474.1 GCA_003242505.1 Bacillota bacterium | reverse complement strand
CCTGAGCAGGTGGCCGAGGTGCCCGAGAGCTACACCGGCCAGTTCCTCAAGCGGATCCTGGAGCGGGACCGGAACTGGGGCGCTGACTCCCCCGGCGCCGGGGATGCCGGTTCCCACCGGGGGGAGCCGGGGGCGGAACCCGCGGCGGCGGAGCCGAAGCGGCTGGAGGCCGCCGGGGCTGACTGAACTGACCACGGGGGCTGGGACGTGGGCGAGACGCCGGCGAACCGAGGGCGCGTCAGCGGATCGAGGGCGCGGCCAGGCCACCGGAGGGTCCGGTGGCCTGGCCTTTTCGCGCTCCGGTGCCGGCCTGCGGCCCGGGGTGTCGGCTAGCGACAGACCGGCTGGGGCACTGGATGGACGAGGTGATGGCCGAGGCCACCCGCCGAGGGGACTTTGACGACCTGCCTGGTAAGGGAAAACCTCTCCGGCTAGGGAACCTGACCCCTTCGGCGGCCTGGAGGCGCAGGTCTACAAGTACCTCAAGGACGCGGGATTCACTCCGGAGTGGGTGGAACTCCGGCGGCAGATCGCCGAAGGGATTGCCTGGCTCAAGGCAAACCCCTACCACCCCGACCGGGACCGGCGGCTGCAGGAGGTAAACGGCTGGATCGACCGGCACAACCGGCTGGTCCCCAATCCTTCCCTCACCTTTCCCCGGGTGCCGGCTGACTTTGGGCGGTAAAGGTACGCCGGGCAGAAGGGGACCGGAGAACTCTTTCCACTTGAAGGAATACCAGCGGTGCGCGTTGTAATCTCCTTTATGGATTGGCAAGGGAAGGTTATCGAACCGGAAAGGATTGGAACGGACGATGGCTCCGGTCCTTGTCTATATAGCCCTGGCCGTGGGGGTGGCCCTGCTGCGGGGCGGACGGTTCCCGCAGGAGTTGCCCTTTCGCTACGGCTGGCTGGTGCCCCTGGCGCTCGCCTTACAACTTGCCGCCTTCCTCTTCCCGGGTACCGTTGCCGCCCGGGGGCTGGTACTGGGCTCCTATGTCCTCTTGTGCTATGTCCTGATTGCAAACCACCGGTACCAGAGCGTCCGGCTGATCCTCCTGGGTGTGATCCTCAACGGAGTGGCCATTGCCGCCAACGGCGGACGGATCCCGGTGGATGTCGAGGCGGCCCGTTCTGTGGGCCTGGAGGTGGCCTCCCTGGAGGACGGCGCTGATGCCAAGCATGTAGCGCTGACCCCGGAGACCCACCTGCCCTTCCTGGGCGATGTGATCCCCGTGCCGCCTCCCGTCGGGCGGGTGTTCAGCATTGGGGACATCGCCATCCTGGTTGGGCTGTTCCTTCTCATTCAGGACCTCATGGAGCGGCCGATTGTATTAAGGTTGAGCCCGGGGGCAGAGGTACGCTTCTGAAGCAGTCTCCTTCCCTTTCTGCTACCAATTGTTGAGGAAAGGAGGAGGAAGCGGTGAAGAAGCTCCTACCGGTCCTCTTTGTCCTGAGCCTTGCTCTCTCCGCGCTGGCCTTCTACAAGATCACCTTCTAAGCGAGCCAGGTGCAGACATAGACGCCTCCAGTCTTGAAGCGTCCCCCCGGGCTCTTTTCTTTTGGACTCATGGCTATTCTTGTACTCTCGGATCTCCACGGAGGCGAGTTATGTGCCTAGGTCCTTTGCAGCCTTGACGGGTACGCTCATCTGTACCGCCCTCGGGCTGCTCTTATTTTACGCCCCGCAGGTCGAGCATCAGAATTGGCCCTACCTGGTCGCAATGGTACCATTTGCTGTCATCTTGGACCTGATGGAGCTAGAACTCCCCGACCGCCTTCGGTTCTCCCTGGTCAGTGCGGTCCACCTGGTTGCGTTGATTCTGTTTGGGATACCGACTGCGGTCTGGGTCGCGGCTCTCAGCGGCGCTGCGGGGGAGTTGCTCCGGGATGTGCCGCCGGTGTCAGTTGTCTATAACACGTGCCAGGCGGTCGTAGCGGTCGCAACCGCTGGGTACGCGTTTCAGTTCCTCGGGGGCGAGGTCGGACCAGGATTTGGACAACCGCTAATTGCCCTGGTCGCAGTGGGCGTCTACCTGGTCGTCAACTCGTTGGCCGTAGCCGCAGCCTACCGGACGCGGTTCGGCCGACCGTACCTGCAAAGCCTCCGGACGCTTCTTTCGGGTCAGCCTGTCATGACCTATCTCCTCGGCCAGGTGATCGGGCTGGTAGGGGTGTACTTCGCCCTGCGCCAGGAGTGGATCTACCTGGCTTTCGTCGGAGGGTTGATCCTACTCACCCGCCAGGCTTTCCAGAGCTACCTCGACCTCTACCGCCGGGAGGAACTCCGGAACCAGGAACTCACGGCGGTGCTCAATGCCGTCGGCAACGCCATCGTCCTCCGGGAC
>QGUP01000061.1 GCA_003242505.1 Bacillota bacterium | reverse complement strand
TTAAAAAAACACGCCCCACCCCGAGCTTCCGTTCCAGCGGCGGGTCCTTCCGTTCCCGGTCCCCGAGCGCCGGTAGCTTCAGCCGCAGCCAGAGCCGGCTGGGCGGCTCCCCGACCACCCAGTCCCGGGGAAGCTTCAGCACCCCGGCGCCGAGCTTCTCCCGGCCCGGCACCTCCTCCGGCGCCGCGCCGGGGGCCAGCCGGAGCGCACCGGGCTCTCCCGGGGGGAGTTTCAGCAGCCCCTCCCGGACCTTCCGCAGCACCGGCCAGAGCTTCAGCAGCCAGGACCGGAGCTTTTCCACCGGCAGCCGGGATTTCTCCAGCCCGGTTCCCCGGAGTTTCTCCTCTCCCGCCCGGGACCTGAGCCGCCAGACCCCGGGCACTACCGGGACCACCACCATCGCCGGCGAGACCTACACCACCCAGGCGGACCGGTACGGCCGGCCGGTGGTGATCTACGACGTCGGCCGCTCCCGGTACCCCGACCTGCCGCCGGTGGTGGTCATCGGCACCCCGCCCATGCCTCCCTGGTACTACCACGACCTCTACTGGGGGATGCCCTGGTACCTGCGGATCTGGTACCAGCCGGTCTACGCCCACTACGGCCCCGGGGAGTCCGGATTTGTCTACAGCCTGTGGGCCTGGGTCGCCCTGGCGGGCGGGGTGACCCTGGCGTCCCTGCTCCTGATGCTCTGGGTGAGGAGGCGGTACTTCGATGTTTGAGGTACAAGGGAAGCGGGTCTGGATCCGCCGGGACGGCACCGCGGACGACGGCTTCGAAGGCGTGGTGGAGCGGGTCTCCGGCAAGTGGATCTACGTGCGGGTGGACGACCCGACGGGTCAGACCCTGGGCATCTGGGTGAACACGGACCTGCAGCGGGAGATCGCGATCCTGGCGGACTAGGGACGGACGAGCCCAGGGGCGGACGAGGGTCGCCGGGGCGCCATCCCCGGCGCCCCGGCGACCGGATCCGTTCGCCGGCTGGGGAGGGAACCTGGGGAGGGAGGGTGGCAGGATGGAGGGCCTCCTGGGAATCCCCTGGGCAGCGGTGGGCTGGACGGCCCTCTTTGCCTTCACGGGCCTCGTGCTCATGCTCCTGGCGGTGGTGGTCTTCGACCTGCTGTCGCCGGTCCACGTCCTCCGGGACGTCCAGGCGGGCAACACCGCGGTGGGCTGGGTGGTGGCCGGGCTCCTGATCAGCACCGGCATCGTGATGCACAGCGCCATGGCGGCCAACGCGGGGTGGCTCCAGGCGGTGGTCTACTCGGCCCTGGGCATCGTCCTGGAGTACGCAGGCTTTTTCCTGTGGGAACTGGCGACCCCCCGGTGGAGCCTGCACCGAGCGCTCCAGGAGAACAACACCACCGTGGGCATCATCACCTGCGGCCTCTTCATCGCCATCGGCCTGGTGGTGGCCGGGGCCTTCAGCTGAGGCCCTGGGCCGGCGCCTTTCGCTCCGGCCCTGGCCTCGGGAAGTTCGGCGGCAGGGATGCCGATGGGTCAGGGCGAACAACATTGCTAAGACAGAGCCGGGTCCGGCCGCGGGGCCGGGCCCTCGTGTTGTGGCCGAGGAGGCGGCGCCGATGGAGGAGCGGACCTGGACCATCCCCTACCGGGGCGGCGCCCTGACCCTGGGCCGGCGCACCCTGGTGATGGGCATCCTCAACGTCACCCCGGACTCCTTCTCCGACGGCGGAAAGTGGCTCGACCCCGGCGCCGCGGAGGCCCGGGCCTGGGAGATGGTGGCGGAAGGGGCCGACATCATCGACATCGGCGGCGAGTCCACCCGCCCCGGCCACACCCCGGTTCCCCCGGAGGAGGAACTGCGCCGGGTGCTGCCCGTGGTCCGGCGGCTGGTCCAGGCCGGGCTGCCGGTGCCCATCTCCGTGGATACCATGAAGGCCCGGGTGGCCGAGGCGTGCCTGGACGCCGGCGCCCACATCATCAACGACGTCTGGGGGCTGCAGCGGGACCCGGTGATGGCCCGGGTGGCCGCCCGGTACCAGGCGCCGGTGGTGGCGATGCACAACCAGGAGGGGACGGCCTACCGGGACCTCCTCGGCGACATCACCGCCTTCTTCCGCCGCAGCCTGGACATCGCGGCGGCCGCGGGGCTGTCCCCGGAGATGGTGATCCTCGACCCCGGCTTCGGCTTTGGGAAGACCGCGACCCAGAACCTGGACCTCCTCCGGAACCTCCGGCACTTCACCGCCCTGGGCCGGCCCCTCCTGGTGGGGACCAGCCGGAAGTCCACCATCGGCAAGGTGCTGGGCGGCCTGCCCCCGGAGGAGCGGCTGGAGGGGACCGCGGCGACGGTGGCCATCGCCATCGCCAACGGGGCGGAGATCGTCCGGGTCCACGACGTCCGGGCGATGGTCCGGGTGGCCCGGATGACCGATGCCATCGTCCGGCCCGGCCGGGGCGGCTGGCGGGAGGAGTAGCCCCCGGCGGGAGGAGTCCGGTTGAGCGAGGGGGGTGTGGGGCGGAGGCCCCGGGGCTGTGAGCAGCAGGGATCGGATTCTCATCACGGGGATGCAGTTCTACGGCCACCACGGGGTCCACGACCTGGAGCAGAAGAACGGCCAGGTCTTCACCGTGGACGTGGAGATCTACCTGGACCTCCGGCTGGCCGGGGAGAGCGACCGGCTGGACCGGACCGTGGACTACAGCAAGGTCTACCGGGAGGTCCGGCAGATCGTCGAGGGCCAGACCTACCGGCTGATCGAGTCGGTGGCGGAGGCCGTTGCCCGGCGGCTGCTCCAGGCCTTTCCCCGGATCGAAGAGGTGGTGGTCCGGGTCCACAAGCCCCGGGCCCCCCTCCCCGGCACCTTCGCCGACGTGGCGGTGGAAGTCCGCCGCACCCGGGAGTGAGGCCGGTGGCAGCGCCTGTGACCGCCTATCTGGGCCTGGGGAGCAACCTTGGGGACCGGCTGGCCAACCTGGTGGCCGGGGTGCGGCTGCTGACCGACGGCGCCGGCGTGGACCTGGTGGCGGTCTCGTCGGTCTACGAGACCGCGCCCTGGGGGCTTGTGGACCAACCCGCCTTCCTCAACGCGGTCTGCGCGGTGCGCACCGCCCTCCCCCCGGAGGCCCTGCTCCAGCGGTGCCTGGAGGTGGAAAGGGCCCTGGGCCGGGTCCGGACGGTGCGGTGGGGGCCCCGGACCCTGGACATCGACCTGCTCCTCTACGGGGACCTCACCCTCCAGGAGCCCCACCTCACCCTCCCCCATCCCCGGCTGACGGAGCGGGCCTTTGTGGTGATCCCGCTCCTGGAGATCGCCCCGGACCTCATCCTGCCCGGCGGCAGGCCCCTGGCGGCCTTCCGGGAGGCGGTGGCGGGCCAGGGGATCGCACCCTGGCAGCCGGCCGGGGCCTTCTGGCGGCAGATTCAAGAGACCGGGCCCCGCCCCCGGCCCTGAGGGGAGGGGGGCCGGCAGGCCCCTGGGGCGGGCGGGGTCCAGAAGGAGGCAGGCCCCATGCTGTTGGCTGTGGACGTGGGCAACACCCATACCACCCTGGGGGTTTTCCGGGGGGAGGCCCTGGTCCACTCCTGGCGCATCGTCACCGAGCCGGCCCGGACCGCGGACGAGTACGGCCTGCTCATCACCAGCCTGATGGAGCACGCCGGGCTCGACCCCAGGGGTCTCAAGGGGGTGGCGATCTGTTCGGTGGTGCCGCCGGTCACCCCCACCCTGGAGCGGATGTGCCAGGAGTACTTTGGCCTGGAGCCCCTCACCGTGGGACCCGGGGTGAAGACCGGGCTGGTCATCCGGTACGACAACCCCCGGGAGGTGGGGGCCGACCGGGTGGTCCTGGCCCTGGCGGCCTACACCCGGTACGGGGGCCCCACGATCGTCGTGGACTTCAGCTACACCGCCACCATCTTCGACTACATCTCCCGGGCGGGGGAGTACCTGGGGGGCGTCATCGCCCCGGGGGTCTCCACCGCGGCCGACGCCCTCTTCCAGCATGCCGCCAAGCTGCCCCGGATCGAGCTGGCCCGGCCCCGGTCCGTCCTGGGCCGGAACACCGTGGCCTGCATGCAGTCCGGCATCGTCTTCGGCTTTGCCGGCCTGGTCGACGCGATCGTCGCCCGGCTGGAGGAGGAGAACGGCCCGGCGACGGTGGTGGCCACCGGGGAGAACGCGGACCTGATCGCCCCGGAGTGCCGGCGGGTCGGCCACGTGGACCCGTGCCTCACCCTGGACGGGCTCAGGCTGATCTACGAGCGGAACCGGGGGTAGGGGGGCGGCGGATGCTGCTGGCACTGGATGTGGGCAACACCAACGTCACCGTCGGCCTCTTCCGGGGGGCCGCCCTGGTCCGGACCTTCCGGATGGCCACCCGGCGGCACGCCACCGCGGACGAGTACGGCGTCGCCCTCCTGCGGCTCCTGCGGACCGCCGGGCCCGGGGAGCCCGTGGAGGGGGTGGCCCTGGCCTCGGTGGTGCCGCCCCTTACCGGGGTGATGGCCGAGGTCTGCCGGCGCTACCTGGGAGCCGAGCCCCTGGTGGTGGGGAGCCACCTCCGCACCCTGCCCGGCAACCTTTACGACGACCCCCAGGCCCTGGGGGCGGACCGGCTGGCCAACGCGGTGGCGGCCTGGACCCTTTACGGCCGGCGGGAGGCGCCCCCCTCCGGCTGGCCTCCGGCCCCGGCCGCCGGGCCGGTGGTGGCGGTGGACTTCGGGACCGCCACCAAACTGGAGGTGGTGAGCGCCGAGGGCGTCTACCTGGGCGGGGCCATCGCCCCCGGGATCGGCATCAGCATCCAGGCCCTCCGCCAGGCCGCGGCCCGGCTGCCCCAGTTCAGCCTCCGCCGGCCGGATCGGGTGCTGGGCCGGGACAACGCCGCCGCCCTCCGGTCGGGGTTTGTCTACGGCTTTGCCGGCCAGGTCGACGGGCTGGTGGAGCGGATCCGGGAGGAACTCGGGGCGGAGCCGGTGGTGGTGACCACCGGGGGTCTCGCCCACCTGGTGGTGGGGGAGTCCCGGTCCATCCAGCACCACGACCCGGGCCTGACCCTGGCCGGGATCCGGCTGATCTGGGAGTGGAACCGGGCAGCGGGAGGAAGCCCGGCATAGGGCGCCGGGTTTGGCGCAGACTACAACGGACAAGTGCCGGCCCCTGGGGCCGGCCGGTGCAGATGACAACAGGAAGGTGCCGGCCCCTGGGGGCCGGTCGGTGCAGACTACAACAGAAAAGCGCCGGCCCCTTGGGGGCCGGCCAGTGGAGATGACAACAGAAAGGTGCCGGCCTCCGGGGGCCGGCACCGGCTGCGGGCGGTACGGTGGGGCTGTCTGAGTGGTCCGGCGGCTGGCTACTCAGACCCGGACCGGAGTTCCGGGTGCATCCAGTCCGGGCCGGCCTGGGACCCGACCCACTCCTCCCCGTCGGCCCAGACCTCCTTCTTCCAGATGGGCACGATCTGCTTGAGCCGCTCGATGGCATGGCGGCACCCGGCGAAGGCTTCGGCCCGGTGCGGGGCGCCCACCGCGATGACCACGCTGGCCTCGCCGATCTGGAGCCGCCCCACCCGGTGGGTGATCGCGACCCGGGTGCCCGGCCACTGCTCCTGGATCTCCCGGGCGATCCGCTCCATCTGGGCCACCGCCATCTCCGGGTAGGCCTCGTATTCCAGGTAGACCGTCTGCCGCCCCCGGGTCCACTCCCGGACGGTGCCGATGAAGGTGACCACTGCGCCGATGGTGGGGTCCACCACCTTGGCGGCCACCGCCTCCGGGGAGATGGGCTCGGTCACGATCTCGAAGAGGGGGGACCCGGTCGCCGCCGGCGGCTCCTGGGGCGGAGCGGGTTCCTCACCGCCGCTCACCGGTGGGATCAGGGCCACCTCGTCGCCGTCGGCGAGGATGTAGTCCGGGCCGACGTAATCCCGGTTGACCGCCACCGCCAGGGAAGGGGTCAGGCGCGCGAGGCCGGGATGGGTCGCGCTCAACTCCGCGAGCACTTCGGCTACCGAGCGCCCGGCCCAGTCGCCGGCGATCTGGCGGGTGCCTGCGGCCTCGGCCGCCGCAGCAAAAAGCCGCACGGTAACCATGGGGATCCCCCTTTCCAGTTTCAGATTCCATTCTAGGGCAGGGGGAGAGCCCCGTCAAAGCTTCCCGTCGTTGCTTGTCCAGTGCCCCCGAAGTATACTGGAACAAAGGATCCAGGCCGGGAGGGGGAAGGCAGATGGTGCGGCTGGAGGTTCTCAGCGTCGGCATCGTCCAGGACTCCACCGACGTGGTACTGATCCTACGGGCTCCTCACACCGGCCAGCTTCTGGTGATGGCCATCGGCCCCTTTGAAGGCCGGGCCATCGCCATGGGGATGGAAGGGGCGCAGGCTCCCCGCCCCCTGACCCACGACCTCCTGGCGGAGACCATCCGGGCCCTGGGTGCGTCGGTTCAGAAGGTGGTCATCCGGGACTTCCAGGACGGGGCCTTCCTCGCCACCCTCTACCTGGAGGATCGGGACGGCCGGGTGATCGAACTGGACAGCCGCCCGAGCGACGCGGTGGCCCTGGCCGTTCGCTCCGGCGCGCCGGTCTTCTGCGATCCGATGGTGATGGCCCTCCACGGGGTGAGTCCCGACGAGGTGGGCGGCCAGGGGGAGGCGTCGGAGGAGACCGGGAGCGAGGACGAGCCCTTCATTCATTAGGCATCAGGGCCGTCCATCAGAACCATCAGGGGCGTCCGTCAGAACCGCCGACCGGGGCGTTTGGACCGGGCGTCCGTAGGACGCCCATAAGACCCCATAAAACGAGGACCGGAGAGGACGCGGCAGGTCCCAGGGAAGGGCCTGTCGCTTTTGTGATCCCGCCCTTGTGTGCCTGGCCGGCTCTTCCCGGGGTCCCGGGGCGGAGCGCCTCCCGGCCCCGCCGCCCCCGGCGGGGCCGGAGAAGGGTTGCAGCGCGGATAGAGCGAAAGGTCACAAAAGCAACCCGACGGAACCCCGCCGGCCCCCGCGGGGTTCGCAGCAAGAGAAAGGGGGATGGCAGTGCTGACGGAACTGAAGGTGCCGGAGCGGCTCCTCCTGGGCCCGGGGCCGGCCAATGTGGACCCCCGGGTGCTCCGGGCGATGGCGACGCCGGTCATCGGCCACCTGGACCCGGCCTTCATCGCGGTGATGGATGAGACCATCCAGTACCTGCGCCAGGTCTGGCGGACCCGGAACCGGCTGACGGTGCCCCTCTCCGCCACCGGCAGCGGCGGGATGGAGGCGGTGATGGTCAACCTCCTGGAGCCCGGCGACGAGGTGGTGGTGGGGATCTGCGGGCTCTTCGGCCAGCGGCTGGCGGATGTCGCCGCCCGGGCGGGGGCCCGGGTCCGCACCGTCGAGGCCCCCTGGGGCAAGCCCCTGGACCCGGAGCAGTTTGAGGAGGCCCTCCGGGAACGGCCGGCCAAGGTGGTGGCCTTCGTCCACGGGGAGACCTCCACCGGGGTGCTCCAGCCGGTGGAACCCATCGTCGAGATCGCCCGGCGGTACGGGGCCCTGGTGGTGGCGGACTGCGTCACCTCCCTGGGATCGGTGCCCGTGGAGGTGGACCGGTGGGGGCTGGATGCGGCCTACTCCTGCTCCCAGAAGGGGCTGGGGGCGCCCCCGGGGATGGCGCCGGTCACCTTCAGCGAGCAGGCCCTGGAGGTCATCCGCAGCCGCAAGACCCGGGTGCAGAGCTGGTACCTGGACATGAACCTCCTGATGGGGTACTGGAGCGGCGAGACGGTGACCGAGCGGGTCTACCACCACACCGCGCCCATCACCATGATCTACGCCCTCCGGGAGGCCCTCCGGATCGTCCTGGAGGAAGGGCTGGAGAATCGGTGGGAGCGGGTCCGCCGGGTCCATGAGGCCTTTGTCGCGGGCATCGAGGCCATGGGGCTGGAGATGTTGGTGGAGAAGCCCTACCGGCTGGCGCCCCTCAACACCGTCAAGGTGCCCCCGGGGGTGGATGGGGCCGCGGTCCAGCGCCGGCTCCTGGAGATGGACATCGAGATCGCCGGGGGCTTTGGCCCCCTCAAGGGGAAGATCTGGCGGATCGGGCTGATGGGCTACAACGCCCAGCCCAGGAACGTCTTCGTCGTCCTCAGCGCCCTGGAACTGGCCCTCCGGGAACAGGGCTTTCCGGTCACCCCGGGGGCCGGCCCGGAAGCGGCGGCTGCGGCTCTCAAGGGGTGAAACGGCCGCCGGCGGCCCTCCGTCCAAGTTATGACCCAGCGTCGTTGCAAGCCATCTGAGCGCAGGTCCCGTCCTCCACGTACCGGAGTCAACGTCGCGGCAGCAGCCGGCCGCCCATAGAAAGAGGAGGAATTCCCATGACCGCCCGCCCCCGTTCTCGCCTTTGGCTCCCGCTCCTCGCCGTGCTCCTGGGGCTCGCCCTGCTGGTGGGCTGCGGCGGGGGCAGGCCCCGGGCCCGGTCGGGGGGCGCCAACGGGGCCCAGCAGGTCGCTCCGGCGGAGCAGGCCGGGGCCGCGGCGGACGCCCGGGATGGGCTGGCTGCGGACGCCGAGTTCAAGGCGACGTCCGCAGCGGGCCAGGTCCTTCCCCCGCCGCCCGGGGGCGCCGGCGCAACGGATCCCACCCTGGACCGGAAGATCATCCTGAACGCGGACATCTCCCTGCTGGTCGAAAACGCCCGGGACACCATGGCCCGGCTCCAGAGCCTAGCGGACTTCAACCGGGGGTACATCGTCGACGCCCGGTTGGAAGGAACCGATGAGGACGGCTGGAACGGCCAGGTGGTGATGCGGATTCCGGGTGACAACTACCACGCTGCCATCGCCGCCGTCCGGGAACTGGGGACGGTGGAGAGGGAGCGGCAGTACTCCCAGGATGTGACCGACCAGTACTACGACCTGGAGACCCGGATCCGCATCCACCGAGTACGAGCAGCAGCTCCGGGAGCTGGCCCAGAAGGCCGGGTCCTTCGAGGAATGGCTGAAGCTGAGCCAGCAGATCAACGAGGTCCGGGTGGAGATTGAGAACCTGACCGGCAAGCT
>QGUP01000060.1 GCA_003242505.1 Bacillota bacterium | reverse complement strand
CAGTCCGAATCCTTCCTTGGTCGCGCGGGCTCGGAGATGTAAAAAAGAACCAGCCCCCCCCCCCCCCCCACCCCCCCGCCCCGGCCCCCCCCCCCCGAAAACACCCCGCCGCCGCCAGCGCCCCGCCGCCCACACTCCGTCGCGAAAAAAGGACAGGCGGGTCGCCCCGCCTGTCCTGCCATCCCGTCGCTGGCGGCGCGGGTTACCCGTCACACCCCGAACGCGTCCCGCATCTTGTCGAAGAACCCCCTGGACTGGCCACCGCCGGCGACGCTCTCGCCCCGGATCCGGGCCAGTTCCTGGAGCAGCTCCCGCTCCTTCGGGCTGAGCCGGGTCGGGATCTCCACCCGGATGCGCACAATCTGGTCGCCCCGGCCGGAGCGGCCGAGCCGGGGCATCCCCTTGCCCCGGAGGGTAAAGGTGGCGCCGGGCTGGGTGCCCTCGGGGATCTTGAGGGTCTCGGTCCCCTCCAGGGTCGGCACCTGGACCTCTGCCCCCAGGGCCGCCTGGACCATGGAGACGGGCACCTCGACGTAGATGTCGTCCCCCTGCCGCTGGAACTGCGGGTGGGGCTTCACATGGATGACGATGTAGAGGTCGCCGCTCGGCCCGCCCCGGAAGCCGCTCTCGCCGTAGCCCCGCATCCGCAGCCGGGCGCCGTCGTCCACCCCCGGGGGGATGTTGACCTCCACGGTCCGCTCCCGCCGCACCTGCCCCCGGCCGCCGCAGGTCGGGCACGGCGAGTCGACGACCCGGCCCTCCCCGTGGCAGAGGTCGCAGGTGGTGATGCTGGCGAACCGGCCGAAGGGGGTCTGGCGCACGTGCTGCACCTGGCCGGTGCCGCCGCACCGGGGACAGGCCCGGGGCTGGGTGCCCGGGCGGGCGCCGCTGCCGCCGCAGGTGCCGCAGGTCTCGATCCGGGGGATCCGGATCTCCTTCCGGGCGCCGAAGGCGGCCTCTTCCAGGGTGATCCGCAGGTCGTACTCCAGGTCCCGGCCCCGCTCCGGCCCCCTGCGCCGGCGGCCGCCGAACCCCTCGAAGAACATCTCGAAGATGTCGCTGAAGGGGCCGAAATCCCCCTGGGCGAAGGGGCCGAAGTCAAAGGGGCCGGCCTCGGCGGTGCCGGAGGTGCCGGCGGCGTGGCCGGAGACCCCGGCATGGCCGAACTGGTCGTAGAGCTTGCGCTTCTCGGGGTTGGAGAGGACCTGGTAGGCCTCGTTAATCTCCTTGAAGCGCTCCGCCGCGTCCGGGTCCTTGTTGACGTCCGGGTGGTACTTGCGGGCCAGGGCCCGGAAGGCCTTCTTGATCTCCTCGTCGGTGGCATTCCGGGGGACGCCCAGCACCTCGTAGTAGTCCCGCTTGCTCAACCTTCACACCGCCCGGCAAAGGTGGGACCCCGGGTACCGGGGTCCCCACCGCGGTCTGCCCATCTTACTCCTTCACCTTGAAGTCGGCGTCCATCGTGGGCCCCTGGCCAGTGCTGCCGCCCCCCGCGGCCGCCGCGTCCGTGCCGGCGCCCTGGCCGCCGCCCGTGGTGCCCACCTTCTCGTAGAGCGAGGCCGAGATCTGGAAGACCGTCTGGTTCAGCTCCTCGGTGGCCTTCTTGATCGCCTCGGTGTCGCTGCCCTTGAGAACCTCCTTCACCTTGTCGATGGCCTTCTGGAGGTTCTCCTTCTGGGCGGCGTCCAGCTTGTCGCCGTGCTCCTTCAGCATCTTCTCGGCGTTATAGGCCGCGGCGTCGGCCTGGTTCCGGGCCTCGGCCGCCTCCTTGCGCTTCCGGTCCTCCTCGGCGAAGCGCTCGGCCTCCTTGATGGCCCGCTCGATCTCCTCCTGGGACATGCCGACCTGCTTCTGGATGGTGATCTTGGCTTCCTTGCCGGTGCCCAGGTCCCGGGCCTTGACGTGGACGATGCCGTTAACGTCGATGTCGAAGGTGACCTCGATCTTCGGCACACCCCGGGGCGCCGGCGGGATGCCGCTCAGCTCAAACTCGCCCAGGAGCTTGTTGTCCGCGAACATGGGCCGCTCGCCCTGGGCCACCCGGATCAGCACCGAGGTCTGGCCGTCGGCGTAGGTCGTAAAGATCTGGCTCTTCGAGGTCGGGATGGTGGTGTTCCGCTCGATCATCTTGGTGAAGATGCCGCCGGCGGTCTCGATGCCGAGGCTCAGCGGGGTGACGTCCAGGAGCAGGATGTCCTTCACCTGGCCAGTGATCACCCCCGCCTGGATCGCCGCGCCCATGGCCACGACCTCGTCGGGGTTGATGCCCTTGTAGGGCTCCATCCCCAGGTGCTTCCGGACCGCCTCCTGGACCGCGGGGATCCGGGTGGAGCCGCCGACCAGGATCACCTTGTCGATCTTGGTGTAGCCCTTCTTGGCCGCGTCCTCCATCGCCTGGCGCACCGGGCCCAGGGTCCGCTCCACCAGGTCCCGGGTCAGCTCCTCGAACTTGGCCCGGGTCAGGGTGATGTCGAGGTGCTTCGGCCCGGTGGCGTCCATGGTGATGAAGGGCAGGTTGATGTTGGTGGTCAGCATCGAGCTGAGCTCGATCTTCGCCCGCTCCGCGGCCTCCCGGAGCCGCTGCAGGGCCTGCGGATCCTTCCGCAGGTCGATGCCGTGCTCCGCCTGGAACTGGTCCGCCACCCAGTCGACGATCCGCTGGTCGAAGTCGTCGCCGCCCAGCCGGTTGTCGCCCGCGGTGGCGACCACCTCGAAGGTGCCGCCGCCGATGGCGAGGATGGAGACGTCAAAGGTGCCGCCGCCCAGGTCGTAGACCATGATGGTCTGGTCGTCCTCTTTGTCAAGGCCGTAGGCCAGGGCCGCGGCGGTGGGCTCGTTGATGATCCGCAGGACCTCCAGGCCGGCGATGGTCCCCGCGTCCTTGGTCGCCTGCCGCTGGGCGTCGGTAAAGTAGGCCGGGACGGTGATCACCGCCTGCTTCACCGGCTCGCCCAGGAAGGCCTCGGCGTCCTGCTTCAGCTTCTGCAGGATCATCGCCGAGATCTCCTGCGGGGTGTACTCCTTGTCGTCGATCCGGACCTTGTAGTCGGTGCCCATGTGCCGCTTGATGGAGATGATGGTCCGGTCCGGGTTGACGATGGCCTGCCGCTTGGCCACCTTCCCGATCATCCGCTCGCCGGTCTTGGAAAAGGCAACCACCGAAGGGGTGATCCGGTCCCCCTCGGCGTTCGGGATAATCTTCGGTTCGTTCCCGTCCAGGTACGCCACCACCGAGTTGGTGGTGCCGAGGTCGATGCCGATTACCTTCGCCACGGGCCAACGCCTCCTCGTTCTGCGCGCACAGCATCTCTTTTTCTATGTTTGCTCTACACTTACGCGCCCTTGCGGGCCACCTTCACCAGGGCCGGCCGGATCACCCGGTCGCCCATCCGGAAACCGCCCTGGAGGACCTCCGCCACCACCGGTTCCTCGGAGTCGCCCTCCACCTGCATGAGGACCTCATGGACGGCAGGGTCGAAGGGATCCCCTGGCTGGACGGGAATCGCCTCGACCCCGTGCCGGGCCAGGGCCTCCCGGAACTGCCGCACCGTCAGTTCCACCCCGGTGCGCAGGCTGCTGGCGTCCGCACCCTCGGGCACCGCCAGGGCCCGCTCCAGGTTGTCCAGGACCGGCAGGAAGCTCTGGAGGAGGCGCCGGATCTCGTACTGGATGCTCTCCTCCTTCTCCCGCTGGGCCCGCTTGCGGTAGTTCTCCAGCTCCGCCTGGGCCCGGGCCCAGCCCTCCAGGTTCCGCCGGGCCTCCGCCCGGGCGGCCTCCAGTTCCGCCCGCAGGGCCGCCACCTCTGCGGCCAGGTCCGGCCCCTGGGCCCCGCCGGCAGCCTCCCCTTCTTCAGCCCCGGTGCCAGCCTCCCCGGCCGAAGCCGCCTCTTCGGCGGCGCTGGCGGCCTCGGCGGAAGCCGCCGGAGTTGGGGTGCTGCCGCCCTCGGCAGAAGTCGCCTGGACGGGGGCGCTGGCCTCCTCCGCCGGGCCCGCCGCCACGGAACCCGGTGCCTCAGCGCCGGCGCCGGCCGCCTCGGGGGCGCCGGCGGCTGCGGCCCCGACCCCGGCCCCTGCCTCCGGGACCCGGGCCTCGCCGGCACCCTCCTGCCGGTCTTTCGCGTCGGTCTCCGCCATCGGAGGGGTCACCTCTTTTCACAAAGCGGGCGCGGTCGCCCCGCGCCCTCCCTTGCCACTCGGCCCTTAGCACTCACCAGGCGAGAGTGCTAACGCTCGATCTTGAAAATAGCATCCGCACCTGAGAGTGTCAAGGCAAGAGGGCATCCGGGCCATTTTCGTAGTCGGCGCCGGCCCGGGCACCCCGGGACAGGGGAAGGGGAGGTGGCCCATCGGCCACCTCCCCCTGCCCGCCGCCGATTCCACCTCTGGAAGAGCCAGGCTAGTCCACCAGCTTCTGCCGCCCCAGGATCCCTGACAGCCGTCGGGTCACCTCGTCCACCATGGCCACCACCCGGCCGTAGTCCATCCGCCGGGGCCCAATCACCCCGACCCGTCCCACGGTCTTGCCGCCAGCGGTGTAGGTGGCGGAGATGATGCTGCAGTCGTGGAGCTCCTGAAGCTTGATCTCGGCGCCAATCTGGATCTGGACCGTGTCCGACTCCGGGAGATTCAGCACCTCTTCCAGGACCGCGTCCTGCTCCAGCAGGTTGAAGAGCTGCCGGGCCTTCTGGACGTCCCGGAACTCGGGCTGCTCCAGCATGTGGGTCGTCCCGCTCACATAGACCCGGCGCCGCTCCCCGGGCTGGATGGACTCGGAGAGGAACTCCAGGGTCTGCTCCAGGAGCCGGCCGTACCGCCCCAGTTCCCGCTGCAGGGTCTGGAGTGCCCCGCGGCCCATGAGCTCCACTCGCTGCCCGCGCAGATGCTCGGTCAACAGCTCCGAGATCTGCTGCAACTCCACCATGGTGACCTCAAAGGGGAGGTCGACCACCGCGTTCTCGACAAAACCGGTGTCCGTGATGTAGACCAGAAGGGCCCGGTCGCTGGCCAGCGGCACCAACCGGACCTCCCGGAACCGGGCCTCCTGGGACTGGGGGCCCAGCACGATCCCCGTCAGGTGGGTCAGGTCGGAGAGCACCCGGGCCGTCTCCCGGATCAGGCTCTCCAACTCCCACACCTTCCGCTCAAAGACCCGCCGGAGCCGCTCCCGCTCCTGCGGGGTCGTCTCCTTGATCTCCATCAGGCAATCCACATAGTACCGGTACCCCCGGTCCGAGGGGATGCGTCCAGCCGAGGTGTGGGGCTGCTCCAGGTAGCCAAGCTCCTCGAGATCCGCCATCTCGTTCCGGATCGTGGCCGGGCTGACCCCCAGGCGGTACTTCCGGGCAATGGTCCGGGACCCCACGGGCTCAGCGGTGGCCACGTAGTCATCCACGATGGCTTGCAGCACCCGGCTCTTCCGCTCGTCCATAGGCATGGAGACCACCCCTCGTGTGGCCGGGACAGCCCCTCCCCTGCGGCGGCGGGGCGGGCCGTTAGCACTCTTGCCCTGCAAGTGCTAAATTCCTAGTATCAACCTATCACCAGGGCAATGGAGGTGTCAAGGAGCGGGCCAGAAGCGGCCTCCAGTCCTCAAGTCGCCCCGAAGAGCCTCGTTCCCTTTTCCTTTATCTCATTACCTCACTCCGGATCCTGAGCCCCTCGTCCTCATATCTCCCCCAGGAGCCGCAGCCCCCGGGCCAGCTTGCTCTCCCCGGCCGGCTTCAGATAGCCGCCGGCGGCCTGCACCAGCAGGGACTCCAGTTCCCGGAGGACCTCCTCCCCGGTGCCCGCCAGGGCCTCCACCTCCACGTCGTGGAAGACCGGCTCCCCCCGGACGTTCTTGTAGACCACCCGGTCCAGGGCGAGGGTCGCCACCGGCAGGCGACCCGGCAGCCGGAGCACCGGGCGGCTGACCCGCCGGGTCTCGGTGAGGAGCACCGGCTCCAGCCCCCCGGTGGGTTCCCCGGCCAGCAGGGCGTCCACCATCGGCCGGGCCTCCGGGGAAAGGAGGCCGTACTCCCGGAGGAGGGCCACCGCCCGGCCCAGGCTTTCCCGATCCAGCCGCTGCTCAAACTCCTCCCGCCGGGCGAGGCCCCCGTCCCGGTGCACCGAACGCTTGACGGTGATCCAGGGCTGGCCGTCCTGGATCCGCACCCGCATCCCCACCCGGGCCTGACGCAGCCGCCGGTCCGGGGTGTCGTAGTAGAGGTCCCGGATGGTCACCGGGGTCGCCGCGCCCAGGAGGTACCGGTCTTCCAGGTCCGGCAGCCCTGCCAGTTGCACCAGGATCTCCACCGGGTCCACCGGGGCCTCCGGCATCGCCGTCAGCTTGATCTCCAGTTCCACCGCCGCGCCCTCCTACCGCTGAGACTGCTGTCGCCGTTCCCCTACAGCAGAAACTCCGCCCAGACCCGGTTCCCGAGCCGCCGGCCCCGGGGGGTGAGCCGCCAGCGGCCGCCGCTCCGGTCCAGGAGCCCCTCCCGCTCGAGCCGCTCCCCCACCGGGCCGTAGACCTCCGCGAGTTCCCGGCCGAACCGGGCCCGGAACTCCTCCTCCCCGACGCCCTCCCGGGTCCGGAGCCCCAGGATCATGGTCTCCTCCATCTGCCCCTTCAGGTCGATGGCCTCCCCCCCGGCCAGAGGCCAGCGCCCCGCGGCCACCGCCGCCTCGTACTCGGCGGGCAGGGCGAGGTTCCACAGCCGCACCTCCCCCGGCGGCAGGCTCACGGCCCCGGGGACCTCGCCAGCGGCGTCCCGGGGCAGGGGAGCCAGGAGGTGGGAGTGGGCCCCGGCCCCCAGCCCCAGCCACTCCCCGTTCCGCCAGTAGTTCAGGTTGTGCCGGCACCGGTAGCCGGGCCGGGCGTAGTTGCTCACCTCGTACCGCTCGTACCCTGCGGCCTCCAGCACCGCCTCCGCGAGGCGGTCCATCTCCTCTTCCTCCTCCTCCGGCGGCAGGGGGAGGCGCCCCTCCTGGTAGAGCCGGTAAAAGGCGGTGCCCTCCTCGATCATCAGGCTGTAGGCGGAGATGTGCTCGGGCCCGAGGCCCACCGCCTCCCGGAGGCTTTCCTCAAAGTCTGCCACCGTCTGCCCGGGGAGGCCGTACATGAGGTCCAGGTTCAGGTTGGCAAACCCCGCCCGCCGGGCCGCCGCCACCGCCCGGTAGACCTCCTCGGCGGTGTGGATCCGCCCGAGCCGCCGGAGGAGGTGGTCCTGGAAGGCCTGGACCCCAAAGCTCAGCCGGTTGGCCCCAGCCTCCCGGGCCCGGGCAAGCTTCTCCCCCTCGGTGTCCAGGGTGCCCGGGTTGGCCTCCACGGTGAACTCCGCGCCGGGGGCGACGGGGAAGAGCTCGTAGACCCGCCGGATCAGCCGCTCCAGCAGGTCACCGGGCAGGAGGGTGGGAGTGCCGCCGCCGACAAAGACCGTCGGGACGATGACCGTCTCGTCCAGGAGCGCGGCGTACCGCTCCATCTCCCGCTCCAGGGCCCGGAGGTACCGCTCGTGGTCGTCCCGGCGGGAGAAGGCGTAGGAGTTGAAGTCGCAGTAGCCGCACTTCTGGGCGCAGTACGGGATGTGCAGATAGAGGGCGATGGGGCGCACGGCCGCTCTCCCTCCCCTCCGAACAGGCCCGTGCCCCCGGCCGGTCCGGCGCCGGCGGGGGCACGGTCGTGCTCTTCCTCGTGGGCCCCCGGGCCTTGCCCTTCCGCGGAGGCCCCGGGGTCTTACTCTTCCTCGTCGGCCCGCAGGACCGCCATGAACGCCTCCTGGGGGATCTCCACCCGGCCCACTTGCTTCAGCCGCTTCTTTCCTTCCTTCTGCTTCTCCAGAAGCTTCTTCTTCCGGGTGACGTCGCCGCCGTAGCACTTGGCCAGGACGTCCTTCCGGAGGGCTCGGATGGTCTCCCGGGCGATGATCCGACTGCCGATGGCCGCCTGGATCGGCACCTCGAACTGCTGCCGGGGGATCAGCTCCCGGAGCTTCTGCACCAGGGCCCGGCCCCGGCGCTCGGCCTTGTCCCGGTGGACGATGACCGACAGGGCGTCCACCGGCTCCCCGTTGACCAGGATGTCCATCTTCACAAGGTTCCCCGGCTCGTACCCGATCATCTCGTAGTCCAGGGAAGCGTAGCCCCGGCTCCGGGTCTTCAGCTGGTCAAAGAAGTCGTACATGATCTCCGCCAGGGGCAGCTTGTAGGTCAGGAGCACCCGGGTCGGGCTCAGGTACTCCATATTGAGAAGCTGGCCCCGGCGGTCCTGGCAAAGCTCCATCAGGCTCCCCACGTACTCGCTGGGGGTGATGATCTGGGCCCTGACCATCGGCTCCTCGATCCGCTCGATCTCGGCGGCCGGCGGCATCTTGGCCGGGTTTTCCACCCACTCCACCTGGCCGTTGGTCTTGACCACCCGGTAGACCACGTTGGGAGCGGTGGCGATGAGGTTCAGGCCGAACTCCCGCTCCAGCCGCTCCTGGACGATGTCCATGTGCAGAAGCCCCAGGAACCCGCACCGGAAGCCGAAGCCCAGGGCGGCGGAGGTCTCGGGCTCGAAGTGGAGGGCCGCGTCGTTGAGCTGGAGCTTCTCCAGGGCCTCCCGCAGGTCGTCGTAGTCGCTGGAGTCCACGGGGTAGAGGCCGGTGAAGACCATGGGCGTCGCCTTCCGGAACCCCGGCACCGGCTCGGCGGCCGGGTTGTCCGCGTGGGTGATGGTGTCCCCCACCCGGACGTCCTTCACATCCCGGATGGTGGCGGCGAGGGCCCCCACCTCGCCGGCGTGGAGTTCCTGGACCGGGGTGAGGTGCGGCTTGAAGACGTAGAGTTCGTCCACCTCGAAGTCCTTCCCCACCCCCATCATCCGGATCCGGTCCCCCACCCGGAGGGTGCCGTCGAAGATCCGGAAGTACGCGATGACGCCCTTGTAGGAGTCGTAGAAGGAGTCGTAGATGAGGGCTGTTCTTTTAACAAACTCCCGAGCCCACGAACCGGACTAGAACACCGTATGGCGTCTTCTTTTTAAAAAAAAAAAAA
>QGUP01000473.1 GCA_003242505.1 Bacillota bacterium | reverse complement strand
GTCCTGGAGCCCTATGACCTCACCCTCAACACCATGTCTCTCCGCCAGCGGCAAGAATGGGCCGAGCGGGTCCTGGCCCAGATCCAGTCCCGCCATGGCCGGGATCTGAGCGGACTTACCTTTGAGTGTAGCGGCCGGTCGTAAAATCCCCCATGCGGGCCACATGAAAATTCCCCCGCCCTACCGAATGAAAGACACCAAATCCCCGGCAAGGATGAGGTGTCCACATCGTGGTAGGAGCGAGGGAAATGTTTTACATCCAGGACCTGTACGCCAAAGGTTTCAGCATCCGGGCCATCGCCCGCATGACGGGCCACGACCGCAAGACCATTCGTAAGTACATTAACGCACAGCAAGCCCCGCGATACAAGCCTCGACCGCACCGGCCCTCCAAGTTGGACCCCTTCAAGCCGTACCTCGTCGCCCGCATCCGGGAAGGCATGCTCAACTGCAACGTCTTGCTGGAAGAGATCCGGGCCCAGGGTTACAGCGGTGGCAAGAGCATTCTCAAGGCCTTCGTGGCCCAGTACCGGCTGCCCCGTACTCCCGAGGCGGTCCAGCGCTTCGAGACCCTGCCAGGCCAGCAAGCCCAGGTGGACTGGGCCTACTTCCGCTACCAGGACGCTGAGGGCCGCTGGCATACGGTCTACGCCTTCGTCTACGTGCTCAGTTTCTCCCGGTACGTGTATGTCGAGTTCACCGAGCGGATGGACCTCGACACGCTGCTCCGGTGCTTGCTCAGCGCCTTCGAGGCGTGCGGCGGCGTGCCGCAAGAGGTGCTGTTTGACAACATGAAACAGGTCGTCCTGGGGCGGGATGAGCGGGGTGAGGTCCAGTGGCACCCCCGGCTGGCGGACTTCGCCGCCCTGGTCGGGTTCCGGCCCAGGGCCTGCCGCCCCCGGCGGGCGCAGACCAAGGGCCGGGTGGAGCGGACCATCCGGTACGTACGGCAAAACTTCTGGCCCGGTCGGCGCTTTGTAAGCCTTGCGGACCTCAACGAGCAGGTTCGGGCCTGGTGCGCCAAGGTCAACCGCCGGGTTCATGGTACCACTCACGCCGTGCCGGCTGAACAGCTGGCCCGGGAACGACTGCAGCCACCTCCTGAGCGTGGGCGGGTGGAGCACCTGCTGGGTACGGTCCGCAAGGTGAGCCGGGATGGATTTGTCTCGTGGGCGGGTTGCCGCTACGGTGTGCCCTGGCCGTGGGCTGGTTCCCAGGTGGTGGTCAAGGACCGGGGCCACTATGTGGAGATATGGACTGTGACGGGTGAGCGGTGTCTGTGCCGGCACCCCAGGTCCCTGGTTCCCGGTGCCGTGGTGCGCCTCCCCAACCAGTACGACGGCCTGCCGCTGAACAGCCCCACACGGGCCCTCGAACCCGTCGCCCGCCTGGTTCCAGCTCCGGAGGTCGAGGTACGGCCACTTTCTGCCTACGAGGCCCTTGCTGGGGGTGGCGAGAGGTGATTGCCCTCGACCGAGCCCGTCAGTCGCTGGAGGCGCTGGGGCTGGCTCAGGCTGCGGCCGTGCTGGAAAGCCGCCTGGAAGCAGCCGCCACGCAGCAGATGACCTACGCCGACTTCCTGGCAGACCTCTTAGATGCCGAGCTGGCGGTCCGGCGGGAGCGATATCTCAAGACCCGGATCCGCCTGGCCCACCTGCCCTTCCACAAGACCCTGGACCAGTTCGACTTCGCTTTCCAGCCGTCCATCGATGAGAGGCAAATCCGGGAGTTGGCCACCATGGCCTTTGTGGCCAACGCTACCAACGTGCTCTTCCTCGGCCCGCCGGGTGTGGGGAAGACCCACCTGGCGGTGGCTCTGGGGCTGGCAGCCATCGAACAAGGGCTGACGGCGTACTTCGTCACCGCCCATTCCCTGGTGCAGGACCTGCGCCGGGCCCACGCAGAGAACCGGCTGGAGAGGCGGCTCAGGGTCTACACATCACCACGGCTGCTCATCATCGACGAACTGGGCTATCTGGCGCTGGACTCTTTGGAGGCGACGCTGTTTTTCCAGTTGGTCAGCGCCCGGTACACCCGTGGGAGCATCGTGCTGACGTCCAACAAGAGCTTTGGGGACTGGGGCCAGATCTTTGGGGACACGGTGATTGCCACGGCGATCCTGGACCGCCTTCTTCACCACTCGGTTGTGGTGAACATCCGGGGAGAGTCGTACCGGTTGCGGGAGAAGAAGCGGGCAGGCCTACTGGCACACTACGGGGCAGCCCAGCCCCGGGATGGGCACCAATAGGCAGCCTGCACCGGCAGCAATTCCCAGGGCAGTGAGGGGGTGATGGACGCCTTTCTTTACCGGGGTGGGGGAAGATTCAAGTGGCCGGAATGGGTGACTTTTAA
>QGUP01000472.1 GCA_003242505.1 Bacillota bacterium | reverse complement strand
TCAGGATGCCGGCCCGGGCGGCCCGGCCCAGACCCGCGACGATGGCCACCGGCGCCGCGACCACCAGAGCCCCTGGACAGGCGATGACCAGGAAGGTCAGGGCAAGGTGCAGGTCGCGGGTGAGAAGGCCGAGGAGCGCCGCGGCCGCCATGACCGCTGGCGTGTACCACCGGGCGAACCGGTCCAGCAGGCGCTGGACCTTTGGCTTCTGCTCTTGCGCTTCCACCACCAGGAAGATCAGGCGCTGGAAGGTGGTATCGGCCCCTACCCGTTCGGCGACCACCTCCAGGTAGCCGCCCTGGCAGACCGACCCGCTGAGGACCCTGTCGCCGGGTCCCACCTCGAGGGGCAAGGGCTCGCCGGTCAGGGCGGCGGTGTCGAGGACGGCCCGGCCGGCGACGACCCGCCCGTCCACGGGCACTCGGTCCCCCGGCAGGATCACCACCGTGTCCCCCGCCTGGACGGCTTCCGCCGGCACCTCCGCCCACCCGTCCTGCTCCTTGCGGCGGGCGATGCGCGGCCGCAGGTCGATGAGGGAGCGCACCGCGCTCCGGGTGCGCTCGAGGGCCAGGTCCTCCAGGTAACCGCCCAGGACAAAGAGGAAGGTGACCACCGCCGCCTCCCACTCCTCGCCGATGAGGATGGCGCCGGCGGCGGCTGCGGTGACCAGCAGGGCGATGGAGAACTGGCCAAGGCGCAGGCTCCCCCAGGCCTGCCGCACCACAGGGGCGCCGGCGACCGCGGCCGCGGCGACCAGCAGCCAGCGGCTGGCCCCGGGGAGAAGCCAGGCGGCGGCCATGAGGCCGCCGGCCAGGGCCAGGAGGATCAGCTTGCGGTGACGGTGCGACAAGGCCCTCACCCCTGCGGCCGGTCGATGACCGAGGCCACCGACAGGTTGAGGGCGCGGACCACCTGGGCGATCTGCTCGGGGGATACCACCGCCTCGTCGTACTCGACGGTGAGGGCCCCGGTCGCGAAGGAGACGCTGGCCGAACGCACGCCCTCCATCTTGCGGACGGATGCCTCCAGCTTGGCCGCGCAGGTGGGGCAGGTCAGGTCACGGAAGAGGAACATCTGGCGCTTCATGCGTACCACTCCCCTTGTCGTGAAACCGCAGCGAGGATCGGCCGCGGTGATAGCGTGTCCAGTATCGCACGAAGCGCCGGGGGCGCGCATTGATCCGCGTCAAGGGCGCCGCGTCAAGAGCGGCACCGGGGCGGGTCATCCTGTGGGAGGTCCGCGAGGCGGGCCAGCTCCTGCGGCTTGAGGATGACCACCGTGCGGGGATCCGGCTGGGCGATGAGGTTCTGGGCGGCCAGCGCTCTGAGCCGGCGGCTGAGACTTTCGGGGGTCGTCCCAAGGCGATGGGCCAGTTCCGACCAGGGCATGGTGAGCCGCACCGTCATCGGCCCCGGCGGCTGGCCGGCCGCCGGGGCGGGGGAGGCGGACTCCGCCAGCCGCAGCAGTTCCGCCGCCAGGCGCTGGCCCACATCCCGGAGGGCAAGGTCGGCGATGAGCCGCTCGGCGGCGGCCAGGCGCTCGGCGAGGGCTGCCACCAGCGCCAGGGCGACCTCCGGATACCGGCGCAGGATCTCTTGCATGCCGTCCCGGGGTACCAGGCAGAGGTTGCTGTCCGCCACGGCGATCAGGTCGTGTTCATGCCGGGCGGCGCTAAAAAGCGCCAGCTCGCCGACGAAGTCGCCGGGCTGCAGGGTGCGGACCACCTGTTCCCGGCCGCTCGGGCCGGTGCGCACCGCCTTCAGCTGGCCGGTGGCGACGATGATCAGGTGGTCCACCGGCTCCCCTGCATGGGCCACCGCTTCCCCCCGCCGCGCGGCCCGGTGGCGCAGGATGCCGCCCAGGGCCGCCAGGCCCGCTGGCGGGAGGGTCCGAAAGATGGGCACGCTGGCCGCACAGGATGGGATTCGGGGTGCGGCAGGCCCGGGCATGGGCACACCCCCTCGAACGGGTACTCGTCCCGCGCACAGCGCGTGGTTCAGTTTGTTTACTCTACCGCTTCCGGATTCCTGCCGTGCCGGGGCGGACTGACCTGTCTATTTCGATAGAAGTAGTATGGTAAGTAGTATCCGCCCTGTACTGCAGAGTCGGGCAGGCGCTGGGGAGGAGTCTCGTACCTTGGCTCTGGGCACGCTCGAGTACCGTCCGGCCGGCACATACCAGCTCGAGTGGGTGTACCGGAATCGCCACCGGGCGCCCGTGTAGCGGGCGGTCGTAAAATGGCTCTCCCGCAATTTTGGTGCAGATCGGAAGCGTGAACGTGGCTTTCCAACTCGCTTTCCCTCACTTTCGATGCTGCCGGGACGTTGTGGGATGAGGATGAGGCGTCTTCCACC
>QGUP01000471.1 GCA_003242505.1 Bacillota bacterium | reverse complement strand
AACCGGCCCCGGTCGCAGAGCCACCCGCCGTCGGTGTCCGGGTTGTCCCGGGGGATCACCCGGAGGAGCCGGCCGTGCCGGAAGTGGAGTTCCACCGAGCAGCCCACCGAGCACCCGGTGCAGATGGCCGGCACCTTCACCAGGTCCCAGGGCCGGGCCTTGAACCGGTAGAGCTCGGAGGTGAGGGCCCCCACGGGGCAGAGGTCGATGACGTTGCCGGTGAAGTGGTGCTCGTAGGGCTGCCCCTTGGCGGTGGCGATCAGGTTGTGGTGGCCCCGCTCCTCCACCACCAGCTGGGTCTCGCAGGCCACCTCGTTGTCGTACCGGACGCACCGGCGGCAGAGGATGCACCGCTCCTCGTCCAGGACGATGAAGGGGCCCAGGTCCACCGCCTTCGGCTTGTGCTCCTTGGGATCCACCAGCCGGGAGGTCCCGGCGCCGTACGCGAAAGTCAGATCCTGCAGGTCGCACTCGCCGCCCTTGTCGCAGACCGGGCAGTCCAGGGGATGGTTCAGGAGCAGGAACTCCAGGACCCCCTTCCGGAGGTCGGAGACCAGCGGGGTCTGGGTGTGGACCACCATGCCGTCGGTCACCGGGGTGGTGCAGGCGGTCACCGGCTTGGGCATCTTCTCCACCTGCACCAGGCACATCCGGCAGAGCCCGGCGGGGTCCAGCTTGGGGTGGTAGCAGAAGACGGGAATGTGAATCCCGACCTGCTTGGCGGCCTCGACCAGGAGGGTGCCCTTGGGCACCTGGACGGTGCGGCCGTCAATGGTTACGGTAACCAGCTCCTGGCTCACACCCGCACCTCCTTGGGGGCACCGGCCAGCGCCTCGAACTCTTCAGGGAAGTACTTCATCGCGGAGAGGACAAAGCCCAGGGAGGCGTCGGCCAGCGGGCAGATGGTGGTGCCGCTCATGGTGGTGCCCATGCTCCGGAGCACCTCGAGGTCCACCGGCTGGCCGCCGCCGGCCTGCATCCGCCGGATGATCCGGTACATCCAGTTGGTGCCCTCCCGGCAGGGGGTGCACTGGCCGCAGGACTCCCCGGCGTAGAAGCGGCTGAAGTACTCCGCCACCTTCGGCATGCTGACGGTGTTGTCGTAGACGATCACGCCCGCGGTGCCGAGCATCGACCCCGCGGCCCGGACCGAGTCGAAGTCCAGGGGGGTATCCAGGTGCTGCTCCACTAGGATCGGAGTGGAGGAGCCGCCGGGGGAGGCGGCCTTGAAGGTCCGGCCGGGGAGCATGCCGCCGGCGTGCTCGAAGATCAGCTCCCGCAGGGTGACCCCCATGGGCAGCTCGTAGTTCCCCGGCCGCCGCACCAGCCCCGAGACCGAGTAGATCTTGGGGCCAGGGCTCGAGGCCGGGCCGATGGAGGCAAACCACTCCGCGCCCCGGTTGATGATGTGGGGCACGCAGGAGAGGGTCTCGACGTTGTTGACGATGGTGGGCATGCCGTACAGCCCCACCACCGCCGGGAACGGGGGCTTGAGCCGGGGCTCGCCCCGCTTGCCCTCGAGGGAGTTGAGAAGGGCCGACTCCTCGCCGCAGATGTAGGCCCCCGCGCCCCGGTGGACGACGATCTCCTGGCTCCAGCCGGAGCCGAGGATGTTCTCCCCGATGTAGCCCCGGGCCCGGGCCTGCTCGATGGCTGCCATCAGGGACTTGTACCCCCGGTAGAATTCGCCCCGGATGTAGATGAAGCTCTTCGCCGCCCCGATGGCGTAGGCCGCCAGCAGGATCCCCTCGATCAGCTGGTGGGGATTCCACTGGATCAGGATCCGGTTGTTGCAGGTGCCGGGCTCGGACTCATCCGCGTTGCAGACCAGGTACCGGGGCCGGCCGTCGTTGGGGAGAAAGCTCCACTTCCGGCCGGTAGGGAAGCCCGCGCCCCCCCGGCCCCGGAGGTTGGACCGGGTGACCTCTTCCCGGACCTCGTCGGGGGTCATCTGCTTGAGGGCCTTGCGGAGGGCCTGGTAGCCGCCCTGGGACTCGTAGACCCGGATGTCGTTGAGGTCCAGGACCCCGATGCCCTTGGTCAGTACCGGCTCAAAGCTCACTGGCTGCCGCCCTCCTTCCCGGCTCCCGGCGCCTCTTGCGGGGCCTCCGGCCCGGCCGGCGCTGCCGGGGCCTCCGCCGCCTGGCCGCCCTCCGCCGGAGCCGCCGCGGCCTCCGCTGCCGGGGCGCTGGCACCCTCCGCCGGGGCAGCGGCCGCCTCCGCCGCCGCAATCTCCGCCGGCACCTTCGGCAGGCCGTGGGGGCCGGCACCCCAGAGGGGGCGGGGGAGGGGCGGCTTCCGGATGGGGGCGTGGGGCCCCTTGCCGGAGCCAGGGTCCCCGTTCAGGGCGCGGATT
>QGUP01000470.1 GCA_003242505.1 Bacillota bacterium | reverse complement strand
CCCCTCGGGGTCCCACGCCCGAAACGGAGGGCCCGGTCGGGGGGCAGAAGGGGCCCCCGGAACTGGGGTATCCGGAGCCCGGGGATTGGCGGGGCCCGGCCGGCGGGCGCGCCGGCCGCGGCCGGAGACGGATCGGTCGCGGCCGGGGAAGGCTCCGGTCGCCCGGCCGGAGGGCCGGTGAAGGCTCCGGTCCCGGGGCGCCGGAGTGGGGAGGTGCAGCCCAGTGGCGGATCCGCCTGTGCTTCTGGTGGTGGACGACCAGCCCGGGGTGCGCCGGCTGCTGGAGACGGTCTTCTCCCGGGCCGGCTTTCAGGTGCTGATTGCGGCCGGCGGGGCGGAGGCCCTGGAACTGGCCCGGAGCCGGCCGCCGGACGTGGCGATCCTTGATTTGCGGATGCCCGGCCTCGACGGGGTGGAGACCCTCCGGGGGCTCCGGGAACTGGTGCCGGGGCTCCCGGTGGTGCTGATGACCGCCGTGGGGGAGGACCAGCGGCTGGCGGAGGCGATGCGCCTCGGCGCCCGGGAGGCGGTGACCAAACCCTTCGACGTCTTCCGGCTGCTCGAACGGGTGCGGATCCTGTTGGGGATGCAGGATTCCGGGCCCGCGTCCGAGAAGTGAGGGTGATGAGGTTTGGGGAGGCTCCGGGACCCCCGGGTCCCGGAGACAAGGAGGCACAGCCCATGCTGATAACGGGTCAGGTGGGGATTGGTTTCCGGTGTCCCTTCTGCGGTGAGGTCCAGATCCACCCGCTGACCCTCTTTGCCCTTTCGGGCCGGTCCCGCCTGGTGCTGGAGTGCCCCTGCGGCGAGTACCAGGCGGAGGTGGAGCGCCAGCGGGGCCGGGTGGTGCTGCGGCTGCCCTGTTTCCCCTGCGGAGAAGTCCACACTTACGTCCACCCGCCGGCGCTCTTCTGGAGCGGGGAACTCCTGCCTCTGGTTTGCCCCCACACCGACCTCCAGGCCGGGGCGGTGGGGGATCCCGGGCTCGTGGAGGGTTTCATCGAGCCCCTGGACCTGGACTGCGACCACGGGGCGGAGCCGGACTACTTTGTCAATCCCGAGGTCATGTACGAGGTGCTGGCCGCGGTCCACGAACTGGACGAGGCGGGCCGGCTCCGGTGCCGCTGCGGCAGCCGGGAGATCGGCTACGAACTGCAGCCCGACCGGCTGGAGCTGGTCTGCAGCCGCTGCGGCGCCCGCCAGCCCCTGACCGCGGTGACCGAGGCCGACGCGGACCGGGCCCGGCGCACCCGGCGGCTCGAGATCGGGGGCGCCCGGGGCGGGCCCGGGCGGGCCGGGCCGTCGGGGCGAATGCCCTGAAGAGACCGGGCGCGGGCCCGGAGCACCGGGCGCGGCTCGGATGTGCCGGCCGGCCACACTCACCTTGGAACGGCGAGCACAGCTGGAAGGGGGCTCGGACAGGGTTGAAGCTCTTCATTGACTCAGCCAACGTCGCAGAGATCCGGGAGGCGGCCTCCTGGGGCATCCTGAGCGGCGTCACCACCAACCCGACCCTGGTGGCGAAGGAGGGTCGGGATTTCATCGAGGTGCTGAAGGAGATCACCCAGATCGTCGACGGGCCCATCAGCGCCGAGGTGGTCAGCACCGAGGCAAAGGCGATGGTGGAGGAGGCCCTGCCCCTGGCAGAGCTTCACCCCAACATCGTCATCAAGGTGCCGATGACCGCCGAGGGGCTGAAGGCGGTCCACGAACTGGCCCGCCGGGGGATCAAGACCAACATGACCCTCATCTTCTCCCCCAACCAGGCGCTACTGGCGGCCCGGGCCGGCGCGACCTTCGTCAGCCCCTTCGTCGGCCGGTTGGACGATGTGGGCCACGACGGCCTGCAGGTGATCCGGGACACCGCGGAGATCTTTGACCTCCACGGGATCGAGACGGAGATCATCGCCGCCTCCATCCGGCACCCGATCCACGTCCTGGAGGCGGCCAAGGCGGGCGCGCACATCGCCACCTGCCCCTTCAAGGTGCTGCAGCAGTGCATCGCCCACCCGATGACCGACATCGGCCTGAAGCGGTTCCTGGAGGACTGGGCCCGGGCCAGGAAGGGGTAGGGCCGGACCCAGGAAAGGGTTGGGCCAGGCGGCTTAGCCAGACCGAGCAGTCCAGGCACATCACGCGCTGCGGCAGGCCCCGGGGGAGTGCCCCCGGGGCCTCGGCGCGCTTTTGGGCCCAGTGCCCGCCGGCAGCCACCGGCTACAGGCGGGGCACGCAATAGAGTCGGTCTATAGCAGCATGTCAAAATTTCGATGGCATGCCGGCCGCCGCGGCCCCCCCGCCCCGGGGTGGAATAAAAACAGAAACCCGGCCGCGGGGGGGGCCAAGGAAACGGGAATTAA
>QGUP01000469.1 GCA_003242505.1 Bacillota bacterium | reverse complement strand
GACCCACGGTTGGCCGAACTGGCGGTGCACGGCACGGTTGAGCCCTATGCAGGCAAGGTGGTGATCTATCCCAGTTCGCCCGAATCCACCCGCCGCCTGGTCGACACCCTGCTGGGTCAGGGCATTTCCTTCACCGTTCAAGCGACTACCCTGGAGGATGTCTATCTTCGGTTGGTGGCTAGCAGGGAGCCGTCGACTGCTCATGCGGGCCCGGCAGTGGTGCAGCATGCGGGTTCACAGGTGTAGGCGACTCGTTGTGGTGCAAGGGAGGCTGGAGGGCTTCTGCTTCTCCGGTCCCCCGGTGGGGTTGCCGGCTCCACCGGGGGACCGCTGTCAGCGTCCCGCTCACATCGGCGGCCTGTGGCGCCAGGGGCGTACAATGGATTCCACATCCTCGAGCGGTTCGGCCGGGACTTCACCACCGCCCAGGTGGGGGAGGTCTGGCTGGAGCGGCTCCCCTACGGGCAGGTCTACACCGCGGAGCGGGTGGCCTACCGGAACCTGGTCCTGGGCCTGAGGCCCCCCGCCACCGCGACCCATTGGAACCCCTACCGGGAGTGGATCGGCGCCCAGATCCGGGCGGACATCTACGGCTACGTGAACCCGGGGCAGCCGGAGGCCGCTGCGGCCATGGCCTTCCGGGACGCCGCCCTCTCCCACACCGCCAACGGGATCTGCGGGGCGATGTTTGTCGCCGCGGTCATCGCTGCGGCCTTCGCCACCCAGGACGTGAAGGCGGTGATCCGCATCGCCCTGTCGGAAATCCCCGCCCGGAGCCGCACCGCGGAGATGGTCCGGGATGTCCTGGCCTGGCGGCAGGCGGAGCTCACCTGGGGGACCTTACCCGCACCATCTGCCTCGCGGTCCAGGGGGGCTGGGACACCCACTGCAAGGGCGCCACCGCGGGCTCCATCTTCGGGGCGATGCACGGCACCGCGGCCATCCCGGACCGGTGGATCGCGCCCTTTGCAGACCGGGGCTCTTCGGCTTCGGCGAGCAGCGCCTCAGCGACCTCGCCGCCCGGACCGCCGCCCTGGTCCGGCGGCCGCCGGGGGGCTGAGGCGCCCCCTGGTCTGGCAGGCTCCCGGGGCCGCAGCCGGGCTGGGGCGCCGGGACGCCGCCCCGGCGGAAGGCACAGCCGCAGCAGGCCACCGTCCCGGGGGACAGGAGGAACGGCCGCCGGGCATGAAGATTTCCTTCGTATACGGATATAAGAAACGGTGATGCTATCCGCTCATCGAAATACCAGACTGGCGAATTGGTCTGGGGTGCCATCCGCCGGTAAGGGAGAGCGGGGCGGGTACAGCTGGGTCGCGACCGCATTTTGAGGGATGTGGGACCCTGAAAAGAAGCGGCTGGGGAGGGCGCCTCCGATGGCACAGGTGGCTCCGGCGACGGCGAAGGTGGCCCTGGGCATCGACATCGGCGGCACCAACACCGTCTTTGCCTTTGTCACCCCCGACGGGCGGCTCCTGGGCCGGACCGTCATCCCCACCCGGGCCCAGGAAGGGGGCGAGCGGCTGATGGCCCGAATTTGCCAGCAGGCGGCCGCGATGCTCCGGGAGGCTCCGGCCCCGGTGGCCGGCATCGGCGTGGGCAGCGCCGGGCAGATCGACCCCAGGACCGGTGTCTGCGTCTTCGCGAACGACAACCTCCCGGGCTGGACCGGCATGGACATCCGGGGGCGGCTGGCGGCGGCCACGGGGCTCCCGGTCTACGTGGACAACGACGCGAACGCCGCCGCCCTGGGGGAGCAGCGCTTCGGCGCCGGCCGGGGGGTGGCGAACCTGGTCTGCATCACCCTCGGGACCGGGGTCGGCGGGGGCATCATCAGCCGGGGCCGGCTGCTCACGGGCCACCGGGGCCTCGCCGGCGAGGTGGGCCACATCATCGTCCAGGCCGGGGGCGATCCCTGCCCCTGCGGCCTGCGGGGGTGCCTGGAGGCCTACGCCTCCGCCACCGCCATCGTCCGCCGGACCCGGGAGGCGCTGCCGGCCTATCCCGACAGCCGCCTCCGCCAGGTGGAGCCCCTCACGGCCCGGGAGGTCTTCGCCGCGGCTGCGGCGGGCGACCCCTGCGGCGAGCGGATCCTCGCCGAAACCGCGTGGTACCTGGCGGTGGGCCTCGCCTCGGTGATCAACCTCCTCGACCCGGAACTCATCCTGATCGGCGGCGGCGTGGCCCAGGCGGGGGAGCCTTTCCTGGACCGGGTCCGGGCGCACCTCGATTCCTGGGCCGTCACCCGGGGCCGGGCCCGGATCGCCCGCTGCGCCCTGGGGGAGGCCGCGGGGGGGGTGGGCGCGCCGGCTCTGGTCCTCGCGGCCGCATGAAACGGCGCTGGCCGCGGCCCATAGGTGG
>QGUP01000468.1 GCA_003242505.1 Bacillota bacterium | reverse complement strand
AAAAAACAGCTCCCCCTCCCGGCCCGGCCCGGGGAACTGCTGGAACGGACGGGCCGGCTCCGGGGGCTGCCCCCCCCCGCGGCGGCCGCGGAGGCCGAGGCGCTCCTGGAGGAGTTCCACCTCGCCCCCCACCGGCACAAGCGCCTCGCCACCCTCTCCGGGGGGCTCCGGCGGCTGGTCTCCATCGCCGCCACCCTCATCGGCAGCCGGCCGGTGCTGATCTTCGATGAGCCGACCAACGACCTGGACCCCGAGGTCCGGCGTCGGGTCTGGCAGCGGATCCGGGATGCGGCCCGGAAGGGGGCGACGGTGGTGCTGGTCACCCACAACGTGGTGGAGGCGGAGCAGGCCCTGGACCGGGTGGCCATCTTCCGGGGCGGCGGGGTGCTGGCCCTGGGCACTCCGGGGGAGCTGAAGGCCCGGGTCGCCCGGCAGGTCCGGCTGGAGCTCTGCTTCCGGCCCGGGGCCGAGGAGCCGGCCCGGGCCCTCCTGGCGGCCTGGCCGGCGGCCCGCCGGGTCGGGGCCCACCGGTACACCCTGGTCCTTCCTCCGGATGAGGCGGAGGCGGCGGTCCGTCACCTTCTGGGGTGGCTGGAGCACCTGGACGACTTCCGGGTCGTGACCCCTAACCTGGAGGATGTCTATCTGGAGCTCAGCGGAGGTGAGCGGCTTGCGAGTTGAGGCGGCCCTCGCCCCGGTGCCGGCGCCCCGGCCGGGGGAAGTACCGGCCCCGGCGCCCCGACTTCCCTGGCCCCAGCAGTTCTGGCTGCTGCTGCGGCTGCAGTACACCGACTACCGGGCCAGCGCCCCTTTTCTGCTCCTGTTCGGCCTGGCGATGCCCCTGGGGCTCTTCTGGATCCTCCACCAGTACGCCGGCCCGCAGGCCATCTGGCTGTTGGCGGGCAACCTCGTCCTGGCCGTGAGCTACGGCAGCGTCAGCTTTGCCATCGGCCGGGCCGGATGGCTGCGGGTGAACGGCGAGATGGACTTCTACGGCAGCCTCCCGGTCCACCGGAGCGCCTTCGTGGCCTCCCTCTTCGTGCTGGGGCTCCTCTCCGCCCTGCCGGGAGTCCTGGGCAGCCTGCTGGCCGGACACTGGCTCCTGGGGCTGCCCCTCAGCCGGCTGGCGGCGGTCCTTCCCCTGGCCCTCCTGGTGGCCGCCACCCTGACGGTGGTGGGGACGGCGGTGGGCAGTTTCGCCCGCTCCCTGGCCGAGGTGACCGGGGCTCTGGTCCTCTGGCTGGTGGCTGCGGCGACCCTGGGGGTGGGCCGGCTGGACTGGCGCCGGGACTAGGGCTTCCTGGCCCGGCCGGGTGGGCGGACCGGCCGGCTTGGCCCGGCTCCAGAAGGCCCGGGCTGTGGCTGCACGCCGGCAGGGATCGCCGTGGGCTCCGGGGAATCCTGTTCCCATGCGGCTCAAGGCAACACCCGACGACTTTCAGGTGCACGAGGCCACCGACCTCCGGATCCGCCAGCGGCCGGGGCCCTACCGGGTCTACCTCCTGGAGAAGGTGGGCTGGAACACCGTCGACGCCCTCGGCCGCATCGCCCGGGCCCGGGGGGTGCCCCTTGCCCGGTTTGCCTACGGGGGGAAGAAAGACCGGCACGCCCGGACCAGCCAGTACGTCACCGTCGCCGACCCCCGGGACCTGAGCCTCGCCGCGCCAGGCTACACCTTCCGGTTCCTGGGGTACAGCGACGAGCCCATGGGGCCGGACCGGATCCTCTACAACCGGTTCACCCTGACCATCCGGGAGCTGACCCCCGGCGAGGCGGAGCGGCTGCAGGCCGGGCTCCGGCGGGTCCAGGAGCAGGGGTTTATCAACTACTTTGACGACCAGCGGTTCGGCTCTCTGGACCGGGAGCGGGGCTTTATCGCCGAGCGGCTCCTCCAGGGGCGATGGGAGGAGGCCCTGGCCATCGCCCTCACCGCCGTCCACCCGGAGGAGTCCCGGGAGGCCAAGGCCCGGAAGCGGGCCCTCCGGGAGCGGTGGGGCCAGTGGGCCGAATGCCTCGCCCTCAGCCGGACCCGGTTCGAGCGGGAGGCCTTCGGGATGTTGGCCGGGACGGCGGAGGGTGCGGCGCCGAAACGCCCGGAGGTTCCGCCGCAGGTCCGGGAGCGGGCAGCCGGCCGCCCAGCGGCCGGGCCGGGTGCGGCGGCCCTCGCGTCCCGCCGGTGCGGTCCTTTCCAGGCGGCCCTGGCCCGGGCGCCGGCGGAGGACCGGGCGATGTGGGCCGCGGCCTACCAGGCCTTCCTCTGGAACCAGTGGGTGGCCCGGCTGCTCCGGAGCCGGGGCTGGGTGGCGGCCTGGGCCCCTGGCCGGGCGGGGCCTTACCTCTTCCCCGGGGACCTGCCGCCCG
>QGUP01000467.1 GCA_003242505.1 Bacillota bacterium | reverse complement strand
CCCCCCCCGGGCGCCGGGGGGGGGCCCCCCCCCCGCCCGGGGACCGGGCCCGGCGGGCGGGGCCCGGCAACCCGCGCTTCAGCCTGGCGGGCGGCCTGCTCCAGGCCGGGGCCGGAGCGGCCTGGTTGCCCCAGTCCGGGCTCGGAGCGGCCTGCTGCCCGCGCCGGCCGGCCGACGGCGTCGCCGCCCCCGGCGCCGTACCCGGCCCTGAGGCCCCCTTCGACTTCCGGACGGTCCATGCTCCCTCACCCCTAACCTGTCCCCCAGGATTCTATGGGGGACGGCGAGGGCCCATGCCTCGGCCCCGGGTATCCGGCGAAGACCCAGGCCAGGGCCCCCGGGTATCGGGCCCGGCTCCGGGGCAGACTGGAAGCCGAAGGAGGGAGACCGATGGACAGCCAGCGCGACCCCCGCCGGGCCGGTGGGCCGACCCCCCGGCAGCCGGGCCCCGGCGAGAGCCTGGTGGCCCGGGACAGCCCCGATGACTTCAGCCCCGGCCGGGAAGCGGCGCCGGACGCCCGGTGGCAGAAGGGCCCCCGGGAGGGTGCCGCCGGGACGCCACCGCCGGGCTCGCCCCGGGCCGGCAAGCCGGGCCGGCAGAGCACTCCCGGAGGCTAGGGCGGCGGCACCTCCCGATCCAGCGGGACCGCCAGATACACGAAAAAGGGAACCCGGGTCCGGGTTCCCTTTGTCACCCTGATGGCCGAGGAGGTTTTCCGCATCCCCCTCGGAGCATACCCCTCAGCCTTACTTCCTACTGACGGCTGACGGCCAAGGACCGCCGGGAGGAGGGCAGATCCACGATCTCCCCCGTACCCCGCTGCAGGGCCCGGTAGCCAACCACCTGGCCCTCCAGGGCCTCCTGCAGATAGGCCGCGGCAATCTCCGGGTCGACCCGCTCGCCGCAGGTGTAGCAGTCGATCGCGGCAAAGCCTTCTTCCGGGTATGTGTGGATGGACAGGTGGGACTCGCTCAGGACCAGCACGCCGGTCACGCCCTGCGGCTCGAACTTCACGAAGTTCTCGTCCACCACGGTCGCCCCGCACCGGCGAGCCGCCTCGTACATCGCCGCCCGCAGGAACTCCACGTCGTTGAGCCGTTCAAAGCTGACGCCCCGGAGGTCCATCGTCACATGGCGGCCGTAGGTCGAAAACTTCGCCACGGTACCTTCCCCCCTTGGAAGCCGAAGTCTCTAGCCCTTCCAGGCTAGACGGGACCATCGTCACGCCCATGGGGGAAAAGTCGGGCCGACGACCTGCGTCGTTGCCCCAACCCTTGCAGGCGTACTAGGTTCCTTGGCCGTGTGGACAGGCCTGACAACAGGACGCATTCTATAAGAGATGGCCCGGGATGTCAATACTCCCGGGGCGGCTCACCCGACAGGGCCGTGGCCGGCATGGATCGCCGGCCGCCGGCCCCGGTCCCACGTTGCACCGAATCTAGAGTATATACGGGATCGCAACCGGGGTCTAGCCCCTTTACAGCCGTTCTCGCCAAAAGGGCTCCCCCGGAGACGATAAGAGGTCGTCAACCGCGCCCCCTCACCCCTGCCCGGACCCGGCCCGCCGGAGAGGAGTCTGAAACTGGGAGCGGTGGGCCACACTAGGGCCGGAGGTGAGACCATGCCCCAGCAGTCGATCCGGTGCCAGGTCCGGAGCTGCTATTACAACGAGAACGGCGAGCGCTGCCTTGCGGAAGTGATCGAAGTACAGAACAACCCCCCGGACAGGGCCGGGGAGGGCCGGATGGAGTTCGGCTCCCTGGAGGGCAACCCATCGGTCGGACAGGCGGCCGCGTCCACCCAGACCATGTGCGGCACCTTCATTCCCCGGGAGAAAGGGCCCAAGGCCGGAATCCGGCGGCTCTCCTGAGTCAGGGGCAAGGGCGTGCGGCCCGCACCAAAGCCTGCGGCCCGGTGGCAGAGCCACCGGGCCGCAACCACGCTGTCCGGGTCAGACTACCCCTGCTCTCCGGCCCGTCCCTCGGCCGCCCCCTCGGCCCCGCCCGGGTGGGCACCGGCTCCCGCCTCCCGATCCTGAGGAGAGCCAGCCGCCGCGGGAGCCTGGGTCGGGCTCCGGGCCGGGGTTCCGGTCTTCTGGGCCTGCTGGCACTGGCTGCAGAGCCCGTAGAACTTGATGGTCCGGTCCTGGATCAGAAAGCCGGTCTTCCGCTGGATTGCGGCCTCCAGGGAGTGGACCAGATCCTCCTGAAACTCGATGACGGTGCCGCACTGCTGGCAAATCAGGTGGTGATGGTGCTGGGGCTCCCCGGGGTCGCAGATCTCGAAACGGGAGCGGCCGTCGCCGAACTCCAGCTTCTTCAGCACCCCGAGGTCCACCAGCATGTCGATGGTGCGGTAGAC
>QGUP01000059.1 GCA_003242505.1 Bacillota bacterium | reverse complement strand
GGTTCTGGCAGGCCGATGATCCGGCAGGCCTCCCGCAGTTCCTGCTCCCGGACCCGGGGCAACTCCTCCCGGGTACAGACCGGGGGGTCCCCCATCTTGCCCGCGGAGAGCCGGATCAGCCCGTCGGTCACCCCCAGGGCCTCGCGCCGCTCCGGCGGGATGGCGGCGTGGGTCATCCGGGCGGGGACCTCGATGAGGGACTCCACCGCCCCCAGGGATTCGGCCAGGGTGAAGAGCCGGACTCGGCGCACCACCTGGTCCGCCAGCCCCCCGGAGCCCACGTCGAAGGAGATCATGCCGCCGAAGCCGCCGGCCTGCCCCTTGTGGACCCCGTGGCCGGGGTGGTCCGGCAGGCCGGGGTAGTAGACCCGGCGCACCCGGGGGTGCTGAACCAGCCAGTCGGCGATCCGCCGGGCGTTGGCCTCGTGCTCCTTCATCCGCACCGCCAGGGTCTTGATCCCCCGGATCAGCAGGAAGCAGTCCTGGGGGCCGGGCACCGCGCCCGCGGCGTTCTGGAGGAAGGCCAGCCGCTCCCCCAGGGCCGGGTCCCGGGTCACCACCAGCCCGGCTACGAGGTCCGAGTGGCCCCCCAGGTACTTGGTGGCGCTGTGCCAGACGATGTCCGCCCCCAGCTCCAGGGGTCGCTGCCAGTAGGGGGTCATGAAGGTGTTGTCCACGATGAGCAGGAGCCCATACTGCCGGGCGATGTCCGCCATCGCCCGGAGGTCGGTGATCTTCAGCAGCGGGTTGGTGGGCGTCTCCACCAGAAGAGCCCGGGTGTTCGGCTGGATCGCCGCCGCCACGTTCTCCGGCCGGCTGGTGTCCACATAGGTGGCCTCCAGGCCGAACCGCCGGAAGACCTTGTCCTGGAGCCGGAAGGTGCCGCCGTAGACGTCGTCGCCGATGATCAGGTGATCCCCGGCCTGAAAGAGCAGGAGGATGGTGGTAAGCGCCGCCATCCCCGAGGCAAAGGCCAGCCCCCGGCTGCCGCCCTCCAGGTCGGCGATGAGGGCCTCCAGGGCAGCCCGGGTGGGGTTGCCGGTCCGGGAGTACTCGTAGCCCTTGTGCCGGCCCACCGCCTCCTGCCGGTAGGTGGAGACCTGATAGATGGGAACAGCGACCGCCCCGGTGGCGGGGTCGCCGTCGAACCCGGCGTGGATCAGCCTGGTGTTCAGCCGCACCCTAGATGCCCCCCTGGTAGATCCGCTTGCTCAGGTACCGCTCGGAGCTGTCCGGGAAGATGACGACGATGTTGGTCCCGGGCGGGTGCCGGTGGGCCTCCTGGAGGGCCGCCCAGAAGGCAGCGCCGGAGGAGGAGCCCGCCAGCACCCCCTCCCGCCGGGCCAGCTCCCGGACCATGGCGAAGGCGTCGTCGTCCCGGACGGTGTAGATCTCGTCGGCCAGGCGGAGGTCCAGGGTGGGGTAGATGGCCTCGACGCCGATCCCCTCGGTCCGGTGGGGCCCCGGGGTGCCGCCCCGGAGGACCGAGCCCTCGGGCTCGACGATGCAGCAGCGGATGGCCGGGTTCTGCTCCTTCAGGTACCGGGCGACGCCGGTGAAGGTGCCGCCGCTGCCCGCGCCGGCGACAAGGACGTGGACCCGGCCCTCCATCTGCCGCCAGATCTCGGGCCCGGTGGTCTTGTAGTGGGCGGCGGGGTTGGCCGGGTTGGCGAACTGCTGGGGTACAAAGGCCCCGGGGATCTGCCGGGCCAGTTCCTGGGCCTTCTCGATGGCCCCCTGCATCCCCTTTTCTGTCGGGGTGTTCACCACCTCGGCCCCCAGAGCCCGGATCAACTCCTGCTTCTCCTGGGAGAACTTCTCCGGGACACAGAAGATCACCCGGTAGCCCTTGCCGATGGCCGCCAGGGCCAGTCCGATCCCCGTGTTACCCGCGGTGGGCTCGATGATGGTCCCGCCAGGGCGGAGCTTACCGGTCCGCTCGGCTGCCGCGATCATCTCCAGGCCGATCCGGTCCTTGACGCTGCCGCCGGGGTTGAAGGACTCCAGCTTGGCGAAGATCCGCACGCCGGGGGGCAGGTCGAAGCGGGTGATCTCCAGCATGGGGGTGTTGCCCACCAGCTCCTGGATGCTCCGGGCCACGGTCACGGCTCACACCACCTTGTCAGGAGGCCGTCTCGCTCAACCGGCGACCGCCTTCATCCCGTCGGGGACCACGCAAGAGGCCAGCGCGCCCCCGGCAGGGATCCGGGTTTAATAACACTGTACTATCGTTCGATTTCCCCCATTCAATTTCACACCTCGACGGCCCGGCGCCGGCCCGGCCGCCGGGCCCCGGCGGCCCCCGCACGCCGCAACCTCCCTCGCACCGCAGGCCCCCTCGAACCGCCGCCCCCTCACGCCGCCAGGATCAGCACCATCCCTGCGGTGAGAAGCCCGGTGCTCACCCACATCCACCGCCCCGGCCGGTGGGTGCCGCCCAGGAGCCGGGGCACCAGTACCAGGGCGAACCAGGGGGAGGTGTTCCGGAGGGCCACCGCCACCGGGACCGGCACCCGCTGCAGGGCAAGGTTAAGGAAGAGGGTCCCCGCGGCCGCGGCCAGCCCGGACCACCAGAGGTCGAGGCAGGCCCGGGAGAAGGCCGCCCGGCCCTCCGACCACCTCCGGCCGGCGGTAAGGGAGACCAGGACCGCCGCCAGCCCCGTCAGCCCTTCGAGAGCGCCGGCGACCCAGGCGGAGGGGAGCAGGCTGAGCCCGGCCTTCCGGGCGACGCTCCCCAGGGTGAAGGCCAGGGAGGCCGCCACCGCCAGCGCGGTGCCCACCGACATCCCCCGGCCCGGCGTCCCGCCCTCCTGGCCGTCCCGCTGCAACAACCCCAGGGCCAGGGCGATGAGCCCGATCCCGGCCAGGGCTCCGGCCCGGAGCCGTTCCCCCAGGAAAAGCACGGAGATGCAAAGGGCAAAGAAGGGATCGAGGAGCCGGATGGCGGTGGTCCGGGCCGCGCCGATGGACCGGGTGGCGTGGGTGGCCAGGACCGGCCCCACCGCGCCGGTCATCAGCCCGGCCAGGGCAAACCACCCCAGCCCCCGGGGGTCCAGAGGCGGCAGGGCCCCCCGGGCTCCCGCCGCCGCTACCACCGGCAGGAAACTGCCGCTGATGGCCAGGGTCAGGGCCAGGAGCGCGGCAGGCCCGGTGCCGCCCCGCTCCAGCCCCCGCTGGAGATAGAGGTTCCACAGTGCAAAGGAGAAGGCCGCCAGCACGGCGCAGAGGGCGCCGATGGCGGCTGTGCCGGTCCATCCCGCCATGTCGTTTTATTTCGACGAAAGAAACGGCTTCCCCTTTTCTTTCCCACCCCTGGCCCCTACCCCCGGTCACAGGGATTCCTCCCCGGGTGTCGAAGTCTTGTATGTTATTGTGCACCCTCGTATCCCCCAGGAGGTCGCCCATGGCAGCGGAGCGGAGCATCCTCTTCTGCTTTGCCCACCCCGATGACGAGAGCTTCACCGTGGCCGGCACCGCCGCCCGCTACCTCTCGGAAGGGGTCCGGTGCCTGCTGGCTTGCGCCACCCGGGGCGAGGCGGGCAAGATGGGGGACCCCCCGGTCTGTACCCGGGAGGAGTTGCCCCGGGTCCGGGAGCAGGAACTGCGGGAGGCCTGCCGGATCATCGGCCTGCCAGAACCGGTGCTGCTGGGCTACAGGGACCGGGAGCTGGCCGACGCGCCGGGGGATGAGATCCGGCGGAAGCTCGTCGCCCTGATCCGGCAGCACCGGCCCCAGATCGTCATCACCTTTGATCCCGAAGGGGCCAACCGCCACCCGGACCACATCGCCATCAGCCGCTTCACCACCGACGCGGTGGCCGCAGCCGCCGACCCCCGGTTCTACCCCGAGGCCGGGCCGCCCCACCGGGTGCAGCGGCTCCTGTGGACCATCCCCGTCTCCGTCTGGCTCGACCTGCGGGCGGGGCGGGAGCCTTTCTCCTGCCCCGGGGTGGACTACGTGATCGACATCCGGCCCTGGCGGGCGCGAAAGGCCGACGCCCTCCGGGCCCATCGCAGCCAGCACCTGAGCATCGACCGGTTCTTCTTCCACCTCTCTCCCGAGGAACGGGAGCGGGCCCTCAGCATCGAGGCCTTCCGCCACGGCTGCGGCACCCCGCCGCCCCCCGGCGCCACCGACCTCTTCGCAGGGCTCTGATCCCTGGGGCCGGGAGAGGCCGGAGCGGCTCCGGGGTGGGCAGGCCGGTCGGTACGGAAGCCCGGCAGTCGATGACCCCCCGGTGGGCGATGACCCTGGCGCCCGCCGGGGGCTTTCCCTTTCTGTCGCCGCACCCTTGACCGCTCGTTGTTGTTCTGTGCGCGCCGCGCTCCATCATCAGTGGGTGCTGACAGGCCCGCCGGTTCCGTACTGAGGAGTACGGGGCACCCGCTTTCACACAGAGAAGCCCCGGCCGTCCTTCGGGACGGCCGGGGCCCTTGCTGTCAAGGCTAGCCCCACGTCAGCAGAGCCTCTCACGGAGTCGACCTGCCCGGGCTGCGCCGGGCCTCAGGCGCTGGCGGCGGCGCCCGGCGCCCCCTCGGGCTCGTACGGGCAGGCGGGGTCCGAGGCCAGGGGATCCCCGGTCAGGGCCCACGCCCGGGCCCGGGAGCCGCCGCAGAGGGACCGGTACTCGCACCGGCCGCACTTCCCCTTCAAGAGGTCCGGGTTCCGCAGGTCCCGGAAGAGGGGCGCGTTGCGGTAGATCTCCGCCAGGGACTGCTCCCGGACGTTGCCCGCCGGCAGGGGCAGAAAGCCGCTGGGGCAGACGTTCCCCAGGTGGTCGATGAAGACGAACCCCTTGCCGTCGTTGACGGTGTACGGCACCGGCCGCCCCATCTGGAGCGCCACCCGGCGGTAGAAGGGCGCCTCGGTGGTCTTGATGGGGAAGGAGACCCTCTCCCCGACCTCCACCAGCCACCGGCAGACCTCCTCGTGCTCCTCCGGGGTGATCATGTCTTCCTGCAGCCCCCGGCCCACGGGCACCAGGAAGAAGACCGCCCACAGGCGGACCCCCAGTTCCTCGAGGAGCCGGGGCATCTCCCGGAGTTCGGCCAGGTTCCACCGGGTGACGGTGGTGTTCACCTGGACCTCCATGCCCGCCTCCCGGGCGTACCCGATTCCCGCCAGGGTCCGGCGGAAGGATCCCTTCACCCCTCGGAAGGCGTCGTGGGTCCCGGCGGAGACGCCGTCCAGGCTGAAGGCCACCCGGCGCAGCCCGGCCTCCGCCGCCCGGCGGATATTCTCCCGGGTCAGGAGGCCCGTGCCGCTGGGGGTGGCGGCCACCCGGAGCCCAATCTCCGTGGCGTACCGGACCAAGTCAAAGAAGTCCGGCCGCAGCAGCGGGTCGCCCCCGGTCAGGACAAAGAGGGGGCTCCCCAGCTCCCGGACCTGGTCCATCAGCCGGAAGCCCTCCTCGGTGGTCAGCTCCAGGGGGTGCCGCCGGGGAATGGCCTCGGCCCGGCAGTGGCGGCAGGCCAGGGCGCAGGCCCTGGTGACCTCCCAGATGGTGACGAGGGGGGTCTGGCTGACGTCCACCCGGGCCAGGGGCGCACGGGCCAAGGGGACCACCTCCTGCTTCCGGCCTCCTACTTCTTGCGGATGGCCACCCGCCAGACCTCGGGCCCCTGCTCCAGGTACTCCCAGTCGAACTGCCCGGCCCGCTCGAAGGAGAGCTGGTAGTACAGGGGCTTCGGATCATGGTCGTTGACCAGCACCATGGTCTGCCCCTGGGCCAGCCGGTCGAAGGTGCTGAAGATCAGGGGATGCCGCTGGGGGGGCGGCACCTGCCGGACGTCGACCTCCACTGTCTGCACGGGTATGCATGCCTCCCTCTTTGCTCACCATGGTAACCGGGGTCGATGGCAGCCGGGATGGTAACCCGGGTCACCCGGATGGCAACCGGGCCACTGCCGGTTGGATTCCCGCCCTACCTGGTTCCCGCCCTACTCGGACTCCGGGCGGTACCCCAGCCGGGCCCGGGCGAGGGGGCTCATCATGCTGGGATGCCATGGGGGTGACCAGACCAACTCGACCGCGACATCGGTCACCCCAGGCAGGGACCGGACCGCGCGCTCCACCGCAGCCGGCATGCTGAAGGTGAGGGGGCAGTTCTGGGTGGTCAGGGTCATGGTGACCGCCACCCGGCCGCCCTCCAGCACCTGCACGTCGTACACCAGGCCGAGGTTGACGATGTCGACCCCCAGCTCCGGGTCGATGACGTACTCCAGCCGGCTCAGCACGTCAGCGGGCGTGATCGTCGGCTCGGACATCGGAACTCACCCCCAGCCCATCGTCCCACCGCCGGCGGCGGCGGGCAGTGACACCGATCACGGCGTGCCCAGGACCGGTTCCGCTACCGTTCGCGACAGGAGGTGGCCCCATGCTCTCGGCTCCTGGCGGCGTGCCCGATCCCCGGGCGTCCCTGCGGTTTTTCACCGTCCATGCCCTCAGCTTTGCCCTGCTTGGGCTAGTGTTGCCCAAGGCGGCCGCCCACGCCGAATCCTTCCGCCACAACCCATCTCTCCTGATCGCGGTCCACGCCTTCACCCTCGGCCTGACCGCCCTGGAGATGGGGGCCTTCTACCAGCTGGTGCCGGTGGTCCTGGGGCAACCCCCCGCGGACCGGCGGCCGGGGATCCGCCAGGCCTGGCTGCTCGGAGTGGGCATCGCCCTGATCCTGGTGGGGTTCCGGCTGTGGCAGCCCCTCGTCCTCGGGGCCGGCGGCACGCTGGTTCTGGCCGCTGTCCTTTGGTTCGTCGCCACCGTCGCTCCCGGGGTGCTCCGGGCCCTGCCTCAGGGGCTGATTCCGGCCTACCTGACCGGAGCCCTGGCCTCCCTCGTCCTGGTTGTCAGCCTCGGCCTCACCCTGGCCCTCAACCTCCGGTTCCGCTTCCTCCCCGCCGGCGCCTGGCCGGTGCTGGGGGCCCACCTGGTGGTGGGGGCCGCCGGGTGGTTCGGCCTGGCGATCATCGGGCTGAGCTACCGCCTCGGGGCGATGTTCTACTTCACCCCCCGGGGGGAGCCCCCGGCCTGGGCCAGGTGGATGGCCTGGGCGACCGTCGGGGTGCTGGCGCTCCTCGGCCTCCTCCTCGCCGGCGGCTACGGCCCCCGGGCCCTGCCCGTGGCCGCGGCCCTGGCGATCCTGGGGGCCGCCTACGCCCTGGACTTCGGCCGCCGGATCCACCGCCGGGGCCGCCGGGTGACGGACCCGACGATCCTGCACCTGTACGCTTCGGTGGCGGCCTTGCTCCTGGCTTCGGCCGGCACTCTGGCCGCGGCCCTGGGCTGGCGGCCCGGCCCCGGGGGCTGGTCGGCCCTGGGGCTGCTCCTGCTCCCCGGGTGGGCCGGGAACATCGCCATCGGCCTGGCCTATAAGATTGTTCCCTTCCTGGTGTGGTATCATCGCTACGCTCCCATCGCCGGCCAGGGCCGGGTGCCCACCCTGGCCCAGATGCTTCCCCCCCTCCTGCCCCGGGCCGGGGTGTGGCTCTGGAACGCCGGGCTGGCGGGGCTTGTCGCCGGGGTGCTATTGGGGAGCCCCCCGGGCCTGAAGTCGCTGGCCGGGACTGCGGCGGCCCTGGGCGTGCTCTCATACGCGGCGAGCGCCCTGTACGTGCTGCTGCGGCGGTAGGGAAGCGCCGGCGGTTCGGCTGTGCAGATGGCTTTTTCAGGAGAAGCGGGGCTGCAGGGTTCAAGACCCTGCAGCCCCGCTTGTTGTGCCGGATCCGTCACCCGTGGCAGGGCACCCCAAGCGCGGGAAATCCGTGGGACGTGGGAAAGACCCGGTACGGATTCATCGGCGGCGCCCGGTGGCGCTCGCCGCCGAGGGACTGTGGCCGGTGCCGGAATCGGTGCCGGAGGCCTGTGTACCTACGGACCTTCGGCGCCATCCGCCCAGGCCATCAGGGCTTCAAAATCCAGCCGCCCGTCCTCCGGGGCGATCAGCCCCTGTTCCAGCAACTCTTCCAGCGTGGCGAGGAGCGTGATGGGGGGACCCACCCCCTCACCGCACTGGGGGCAGGTATAACCCGGGAGGTTGCACACCCGCACGTCCAGGACCGGCCATTCCTGGCGCTCGGGAACCATCCGGGCCCCGCACTCAATACACTCCCACTCCCTGCTGATTTCTGGCCGGTATGCCCGAATGGCGAACCGGATCAGGGTCGGCAGGTCTCCGTTGACGTAGAGCCCGGCCAGCACTCGGGCCCGAAGGTATTCGGCCTGGCTGACCGGAACCTCAGGCAGCCGATACGGCTGCTCGGAACGGGCTACCACAGGGCCACCTCCATTTCCGCTTCATGTGTTTCACCTTCCATCCCTTTGGCCGGCTGCCTGCTGCGGGGGATGGGCAGCCATCTCAGTCGATGTGGAGGCCACCGACGGTTCGGGCGGGTTACGGGGAGGCAAGGAGGCTGGCGGCCTCATCCAGGACCTGTCGCACTTCCCCGCGGTGGATAGGTCCCGGGCTTACTGCCAAGCGACGAAACGCGGCTTCCTGACAAAGGCGCCGCCCGACCACTCGGCGAGTCGTTGCGCTCCCATTTTCCTCTGTTCACTGCGGTACGTTCGGGTCAGGAGGAACACGGCGCCTGCGAGCAACGCTGCCAGGAGCCCGGCGGTGCCCGCAGCGGCGTTGCGAAAGCGCATATCGCACCTCCTCTTCCGTTCAGGACTTACCTTCGTCTGCATCCACCCGGGTGGACTGTACCGTTGGCGGTACAGCGCGGAGCGGGCTTCACGGTTCAAGACCTGCAACCCGCTGTAGCGGCGGATCGTAAACTTCCCCATGCGGGCCATATGAAAATTCCCTCGCCCTACCGAATGCAAGACACCGAATCCCCGGCAAGGATGAGGTGTCCCCATCGTGGTAGGAGCGAGGGAAACGTCTTACGTCCAGGACTTGCACGCCAGAGGTATCCGTATCCGGGCCATGGCCCGCACGACGGGCCACGACCGGAACAGCATTGGGGGTGTCGCGAAACTCACGCAATGAAGCGTGAGAGCTTGCGTGAACAAGAACCACGCAAACGGTTTGCGTAGAGAATGGATGAGAAGGCGAGAATCCGCCAGAACACCCAATCCGACACGCGT
>QGUP01000466.1 GCA_003242505.1 Bacillota bacterium | reverse complement strand
GACACCGCCGGGGCCGCGGCGGCCGGGGCCGTGAGCCACCCCCGGGCCAAGGAGCCCGGTGTGGCCGGGACCGGGCCGGAACCATCCGCTCCGGGGCCGGAGCCGTCCGACGCCAGGCCACGACCGCCCATAGCCCTGCTGGAGCCGTCCGGTGCCAGGCCAGAATCTGCCAGAGTCCCGCCGGCGGCGTCTGGCGCCAGGCCGGGGGCCGAGCGGACCGCCAGGACCAGCCAGACGCTGAAGATGGCCGTCGCAGTGGCCAGGTGAGCCGCCACCACCACGGGGGGCAGCTCCCAGAGCACCGTCAGCCCGCCCAGGATGACCTGGACGGCCAGCAGGACCAGGGCCAGGAGGCTGCCCCTCATGTAAGCCCGCTCCCCGGTCCGCCAGGCCTGGAGGCCCGTGACCAGGGCCAGCATGACGACCACTGCCGCCGTGACCCGGTGCCCCCACTCCAGCAGCACCAGGGGATCCAGGGGCGGAATCACCTGGCCGTAGCAGAGGGGCCAGTCCGGGCAGGAGAGCCCTGCCCCGTACGCCTTGACAGCCCCTCCCAGCACCATCAGCAGGTAGGTGGAGACAGCGCTGGCCAGGGCGAGCCGGTGGAAGGAACGGTGGGATGCGAACCGGATCGGTCTTCCCTCCCATCCAACCGTCATCTGGGGTCTGGAACCCGGCCGAGGGCACCGCCGCCCAGCCGTTGTTCCATTTCACCGTTCTGTGCGAGTTCATTGGGAACTCGCAGTTATACATTGAGTTCTAGTTTACTGACTGTTTGACACGCTGGATCGATTCTCCTGCTCACGCGGGGGCGGGTTGGCGGGGGATCCCTTAAAGTCGGAACATTGATGGATTTGCCCGCTTCCCGACGGGACCGGGGTCGGTCCGGGCAGCGGGGACGGCCCGGGTGACCCAACGGCCATCCACGGCCCGATACCAATCCCGATACAAATTAAGGAAGGCCAGCGCCAGCCTGTGGCCGGCGCCGGCCAGTGGGTATGGAGCCGCCTCACCTCAGGGCAAGGGACCACCTCTTCTCAGGAACCGCCTGCACCGTTTGTGCGCAGGCTTACCGCGACCCGAATGTGCTCGTAGGGCTCGTCCGGGCGGTCGAGCCGCCGGAGGAGCCGTTCCACAGCCCGGCGGCCCACCGCGGGGCGGTTGTAAAAGATGTGGGGTATGGGGACGGAGAGCTGCGCCCCAGCCCCCAGTTGGTCGGCACAGACCAGGGCGATCCCGGTTTCGCCCAGTTCCGACAGCGCCCGGGCGGTGGCAACCGCCACAAGTTCGAAATCGCAGACCAGGGCCGGAGGCAGCTGTCCCCGCCGGGGTCCGAAGGCGTCCCGAGCCGCCGCCAGGGTCTCTTCCGGGGTCACCACGTGGGGCAGGTGAAAGACGTCCCCGAGGTCTACGGCCAGCCCGTACTCGTGCAAGGCCTCCTGGAAGGCCACCCAGCGCAGCCGGTGCCCCGCGGACACCTGCGGCGTGCCCACGTAACCGATGCGCCGGTGGCCGGCGGCCACCAGGTGGTCGACACACAGGCCCACCCCACTCCATGCGTCCCAGACCACGCTGTCGGCCTGGTAGTGCCGGTCCGGAAAGCCGATGATGATGGCCGCCGGCCCCTGCTTCAGAGCCAGCTCCAGCCAACTCGGCGCCAGGAGCGGCAGGTAGATGACCCCACTGGCCTCGAGGAGCGCCGGGGGCAGGTGAAGCGACTGTTCGTCCGCCTCCGTGATGCTGACCACCGTCATGCGGTCGCCGTGCTCCCGCACCGCCGCCTCGGCCCCCTGCAACAGATCCGCAAAATAGGCATACTCACCCGTAAACCGGGCGGGCACCGCGCACGCCACGGTACGGGGCGGACTGGCTCCCGCTCCCTTCCACCGGTACCCCATCTCCTGTGCGGTCCGGATAATCAGCTCCCGGGTCTCCTCGCTCATGCCCGGCTTGCCCGAGAGCGCCTTGGACACCGTAAAGGGCGAGATCCCAAGCCTGGCGGCGATATCCCGCAGGGTCACGCGCTTGCGTCGGCCCATCTCGGTTCCTCCCAGTAGCCTGGCCTTCTGGCCCTCTGTCCCGACCGATTGCTCAGACTCTCACACGGATTCTACTGCAACTTTACCACAACATTTCTCATTAGCATAGGGGTAGTCTGAGGCAAATTAGGTTTATGTTCTGGACAACAACACGACATTCCCGTATACTCTTGATAGGCAGAAACTTTTGCCCGTTGGTCGGAGGTCGGTCCCACCCATACCTGTCGGGGGCTCCACTGGGTCGGGGGCCCGACCCATACCGGTCGGGGGTTCCACCGGGCCGGGGGCCCCACCGGGTCGGGGGTCCCATCGACCTGCCAACACAACCC
>QGUP01000465.1 GCA_003242505.1 Bacillota bacterium | reverse complement strand
GACCAGCCCCCACTCGTAGGGCCGGCCACCGATCTCCCACCGGGAGAAGACCCACCGCAGGACCCCCTCCCCCCCGAGCCCCCGGAGCTGGGCGAAGGCCGCCAGGCTGAGGAGGAAGGTGACGAACACCACCCCGGTGCCGGCCCAACCGATCACCCGGTGAGGCCACCGGTTCCGGAAGGCGGCCAGGACCGCTGCGCTCGCCAGGGGCAGGGCCACAATCAGCGGCAGCAGCATCGACTCGTACACGGTCGTCTCGACCCCTTTGCGCGTTCATTCGCCCTGCGGCGGCTCAGCCCCGCCGATCAGCCCCGCAGGGAGTGGACGTCGTCCACGTCCACGTGCTCCCGCCGGCGGAAGAGCAGCACGATCAGCGCCAGGCCGATGGCCGCCTCCGCCGCCGCCACGGTGATGGTGAGGAAGGCGAAGACCTGGCCATCCATGTTGCCGTGCATCCGGGCGAAGGTGACAAAGGCCAGGTTGGCGGCGTTCCACATCAGCTCCACACACATCAGGCTGATCAGGGGGCTGCGGCGGAGGAGCACCCCCACCCCGCCCAGGGCGAAGAGCACCGCCGCCAGCGCCAGGTAGCCGTTCTCCACCACTGCGCCTCCACCCCCCTTACGCCTGCTTCCGGCCCACCAGCACGATCACCCCGACCACCGCCACCATCAGCACGAAGGCGGTGAGCTCGAAGGGCAGCACGTGGGTGACCAGGAGGTGCCGGCCGAACTCCTTGACGGTGCCGAAGCCCTGGGGGACCCCCGGCCGGCCGCCGAGGCGGGCCGCCAGGAGGCTCCCCCCCAGGAGGAGGGCCAGGGCGCCCGCCGCGGCGATGCTCAGGGGCCGCTGGAGGGGCAGGGGCTCGCTCCCTTCCCGCTCCACCGGGTCCTTCCGGGCGGTCAGAAGGCCGATGACGAAGAGGAACAGGACCATGATCGCCCCGGCGTAGATAATGAGCTGCACCACGCCCAGGAACTCCGCGTCCATGGAGATATAGAGGGCCGCCAGGCCGAGGAAGTTGAGCACCAGGGCCAGGACGCTGTGGACCGGCTGCCGGGAGAGGATCACCCCCAGGGCCCCGGCCACGGCAAGCGCCGCCGCGACCAGAAAGACCGGCGTCATTCGGCCACCAACACCTTTCGACCCGTGTAGGGCGGGTAGACGTTCTCGGGCACCTTGAAGTGGCTCGGCGCCCGGGCCAGCAGCTGCTCCTTCTGGTAGACCAGGGCCTCCCGGCTGAAGGCGGCCAGTTCAAACTCCTGGGTCAGGTGGAGGCACTCGGTGGGGCAGGCCTCCTCGCAGTAGCCGCAGAAGATGCAGCGCAGGAGGTCGACCTGGTACTTGTAGCCGTACCGCTCCCCCGGGGAGCGGGGGTTGTTCGGGTCGTTCTCCGCCGCGATGACGGTGATCGCGTGGGCCGGGCAGGCCACCTGGCAGAGCTCGCAGCCGACGCACATCTCCAGGCCGTTCTCGTAGATCCGGAGCTCGTGCCGCCCCCGGAACCGCTGGGAGCGCGGCTTTTTCACCTCGGGGTACTCCAGGGTCGCCTTCGGCTTGAACATGACCCGGAGGGTCGTGCCCAGCCCCTTGGCAATGGCCGTCAGCATGTTCGCCATCCTTCCGCACCCCCTCCTAGGCCAGCGCCGCCCAGGTCGCGTAGACCACCAGGTTGAGGGCCGCCAGCGGCAGCATCACCTTCCAGCCAAAGGCCATCAGCCGGTCGTAGCGGAACCGGGGCAGGGTGGCCCGGATCCAGATGAACAGGAACACCACCAGGCTCTGCTTGAGGAGGAACCAGACCCACCCGGGCAGGAAGGTCGGCCCCAGCCAGCCCCCGAGGAAGAGCAGGGTGATGAGGGCGGTGGCCGTCACCAGGTTGACGTACTCGGCCATGAAGAACATGCCGAAGCGCATGCCGCTGTACTCGGTGTGGTACCCGGCCACCAGCTCCGACTCGGACTCCGGCAGGTCGAAGGGGGTGCGGGCGGTCTCCGCCAGCATGGCGATGAAGAACAGGAGGAAAGCCAGGGGCATCCGGACGATGTTCCAGAGCCCCGCCTGGGACGCGACGATGTCGTCAAACCGGGTGGAGCCGGCCAGGATGAAGACCGCCAGCACCGTCATCCCCATGGCCAGTTCGTAGGAGATGAGCTGGGCGGTGGACCGGAGGGCGCCCATCAGGGCGTACTTGGACTGGGAGGCCCAGCCGCCCAGGGCGACGCCGTAGACCTCCAGGCTCAGGACCGCCATCAGGGCCAGCATCCCGGCGTCGGCGTCCTTGACCACCGCCAGCCCCGGCCCGATGGGCACGAAGGCGAAGGCCGTGAGCGCCACCGCCAGGGAGACGATGGGCGCCAGCTGGAAGACCA
>QGUP01000464.1 GCA_003242505.1 Bacillota bacterium | reverse complement strand
CCCCCTGGCGGCCATCCTCTGCGGGGCGATGCTGCTCCGGTACTCCCTGGACCGGCCCGACGCCGCGGCCGCGGTGGAGGCGGCGGTCCAGGAGGTTCTCGCCCAGGGGCTCCGGACCCCGGACCTCCGGCAGGAGGGGTGCCGGACTGTCGGCACCCAGGAGATGGGCGATGCGGTGGTGGCCGCCCTGGGCTAACGCCGCCGCCCGGCCCGGGGGGCGTGGATCGCCCGGCGGCGGAAGGCGTAGACCAGCCAGAGCAGGGGATAGACCGTGAAGAGATAGATGGCGGTGCCGATGATGATCCAGGCCACCGCGGCCTCCCCGGGCTGCTCCTGGGCGATCCAGCCGCTCGGGATCAGGGAGATGGCGGCCACGGCCAGCATAAACGGCCGGCTCCGGGTGGTGCCGAAGACCTCGGCGGCGACCCGGCCGCCGAGATTCAATGCGATGCCCACCGCGTAAAAGACGCCGACGTTGAACACCAGCCGGGCCAGCATCTCCACCCGCTCGAAGGGGAAGTTCGGCAGCCGGATGATAGCGATGACGTAAGGAAAGGGCTGGGACAGGCCCCGGGCTCCCTCCGGGCCGAAGACCATGATGGGAGAGATCACCGCCAGGAAGTTGCCGAGCCACCCCAGGAGGTAGCCCGCGCTGGCGGCCCGCAAGGCCCGGCGCCGGTCGTCGATGTAGGGCGTCATGGCCGCGAGAAGCGCGCCGACCCGGAGGCCGAAGACCGCGACCCAGAAGGGCCGGCTGCGGAACTGGATCTCGGAGAACTCCCAGAGGGGGATCAGGTACCCGGGCTGCATCCACCGCCACAGGAGAGGAAAGGTCAGGAAAAAGACCACGAAGGTACTGCCGACCAGGAGCGGCCCCAGCCGGGAGGCCGTCACCACCCCGTGCCAGCCGACCATCAGGGCGGTGAGGGTCATCAGGACCGCGATGACCAGGGTGAGGGTGGTGATAAAGAAGACCCCCACCGCGCTCTTGATGGCCATCCGGATCTCGGCCCCCGAGTTCAGGGCGAAGACGAGGACCAGGATCAGGCCCAGCAGCTTTCCTGCCGGCCGTCCCAGGATGCGGCTGGCGTAGCCGACCAGGGTCTCATCCGGAAACCGGAGGCCGAGCCGGCCCACCAGGTGGATGATAAGAAGCCCGGCCGCGCCGGACAGCACCGACACGGCCCAGGCCATCCGGCCGGCCGATTCCACCGCGACGGTGGGCTGGTGGAGAAGGCCGGTCAGGGTGACCGTGACGAACAGGGTGCCCAGGTGAAAAGAGCTGATCCGGGCTTTCTCATCCATCGCGTGCCCTCCCTGGGCCCCGGACGCTCCTGCCTACCGCAGGTAGCCGGTGGAGATGATGTGGACGGTGGCGGTGACCATCACCCGGGCCCCCTGGTAGGCGGCCTGCCAGGCGTCCCGGCCCTGTACCTCCGGCCGGTAGGGGGCGGCCCGCCGGGCCAGCTCTCCGAAGCCCAGCGGGTCGGAGCCGAGGGCCTGCAGCTCCTGGATCAGCCCGGTCACGTCCCGGGCGAGCTGGTCGGCCAGGGCCCGTTCCACCTCGGCCTGGGTGGCCGAATCCTGGAGTTCGAGGCCGGTCATCTCCCGCAGGTCCCCGTAAACCGTCATGTGGACCGTCAGGACCGGCTTCCCGTTCTCCCAGACCACCCGCCGCCGGACCCGGCCCCGCTGGACGAAGAGGGCCGCCCGGACCCCGGGCCGCCCGGGCACTTCCGCATCGATGGTATACTCGAACCGGTTGCCCCGGACGATGTTGATGAGGGCCGCGGACTCCTCCCCCACCATCCCCGCCAGGGCCGGCCCCTGGAACACCGCTACCCCGTGCCAGTTGAGGCCGTACTCGTCCGGCACCAGCACCGGAACGTACGGATCCTCCAGCGGGCTGAAGAGGTCCCGGTTGAAAAGCGTCCACAGGAAGGTCCGGACTGCCGCTGGGCTCCGGGTCCAGGCCCCGCTGAAGCCGCGGGTGGCGTAGATGGCCGGCAGGGGAAAGCCCGGGGTCTGGGCCCGGACCACCGGCTCGGCCTCGCCCCGGGCAAGGGCGACATTGGCGGTGACCGGGATCCGCAGGTTGCGGACGATCCAGTCCAGTTCCCACAGGTCACGGGCCGCGGCCTCCCCGATGACCAGGACGTCCAGGAAGGAGAGGTCCAGTTCCCGGGAGAGGTCCGCCCGCGCGTTCTCAAAGGCCCGCTGGAGGGTAGGGCCTTCCCCCACCATCACCCGGGAGGCGGCCCCCTCCGGGGTGCGGCCTTCCTGCAAGGCGCCGCCCTGGATGGCCGGCGCCCCCAGCTGGTGCACCTGCACACTCATCCGCCACCGGTCGTCGGGCAGCCGGTTGCAGGGACATC